>VXPE01000033.1:0-32833 GCA_009839745.1 Candidatus Poribacteria bacterium | reverse complement strand
AAGGTATTAATCCACTTGACCGAACCGCAAGGCGTAAAAAGGTTGTGTTAGACCCAAACCGATAGCCTGCAACATCGGCGCAGGCGGATATACGCAAAGGTGCGTGAAATCTCTAACCCACTTGACCGAACCGCAAGGAATAATTAAAAAAGGTATTAATCCACTTGACCGAACCGCAAGGCGTAAAAAGGTTGTGTTAGACCCAAACCGATAGCCTGCAACATCGGCGCAGGCGGATATACGCAAAGGTGCGTGAAATCTCTAACCCACTTGACCGAACCGCAAGGAATAATTAAAAACCGAACCGCAAGGAATAATTAAAATATGTCTCAAGAAGCCACATCACCTTGTTTAAAACGAACCCATTATTGTGGGGACCTGCGCTTAGCCGATGCAGGGACCACTGTGCAACTCAACGGTTGGGTCAACCGCCGTCGAGACCATGGGGGCGTCATCTTCGTTGATTTACGCGATAGAACAGGCATCACACAAGTTGTTTTTGATCCACAGATTGATGAAAAAGCACACGCCCTCGCAGATAGCATTAGAAGCGAATATGTGCTGAACGTCAGTGGCACCGTTCGCGAACGGGATCCCGGCGAATTGCTCTTCCATGCAGACGCTGCGTACCAAACAGAACTCGCCGATGGCACCCTCTCCGCAGCATTCCGATCCCTGTTTGCCGATGTTGATGCGAAGTACACCCTCGCCGAAGAGATTGAGGTGGCGACCCGCGTCGCTGGCGCGCGGTGGCTACTCACCGATGTCGAAAATAATCGGACATATCACATCGAAAATACGGAAAACGGTCTCAGCATTTACCAAGGCACAGTCAACCCGGAACTCGACACAGGTGAGATTGAACTCGCTGTGGATTCTCTGAATATTCTGAATACCGCCAAAACGCCGCCGTTCCCTGTTGAAGACGACATCGACGTAGCGGAAGACATTCGGATGCGCTACCGATTTATTGATCTACGTCGCCCTGAGATGCAGAAAACTTTAGCAATGCGGCATAAAGCGGCACTCGCAGCGCGCAATTATATGAACGAGCAGGGCTTCCTTGAGATTGAGACTCCCATTTTAATGAACAGCACACCCGAAGGGGCGCGGGACGTACTCGTTCCCAGTCGTCATTACCCCGGCAGGTTCTATGCGCTTCCACAATCACCGCAGCAGTTTAAACAGATTTTAATGATGAGCGGCGTTGATCGATATTTCCAAATAGCACGGTGCTTCCGCGATGAGGATACCCGTTCTGACAGACAGCTGGAATTCACCCAGCTTGATATTGAAATGTCATTCGCCGACGTGGACGATGTGCTTGAGGTGACCGAGGGGTTGATGAAACGTATATTTGAGGGTGCGGGGGGTATTCCCGTCCAAACGCCTTTCCTACGGCTCCCGTATCACGAGTCGATAGCACGGTTCGGGAACGACAAACCCGATACGCGCTTCGGTATGGAGCTTACCGATCTCTCGGATGTCATGGCGGATTGTGAGTTTCAAGTATTCACACGCGCCTTGTCCGCAGGTGGACAGGTCAAAGCCATTGCCGCCCCAGGGGGGGCGGACTTTTCACGCAAAGACATCGACGACCTGACCCAATTCGTCGCCACTTATCGAGCAAAAGGATTGGCATGGGTTAAAGTTACGATCGGTGGGTTTTCGTCTGGTATTGTCAAGTTCTTCACAACAGAGCAACTTGAAACGGCACAGGAGAGAACGGGCGCGAAACCGGGCGACATCATGTTCTTTGTTGCTGACAGACCTAAGGTCGTCGCCGATGCCCTCGGCAACCTCCGCCTCCATCTTGGACGCAAACTAAACCTCATTGACGAAACCCGGTACAATTTCCTGTGGATCGTTGATTATCCCTTGTTTGAATGGAATGAGGATGAGAATCGCTACGAACCCTTCCACCATCTATTCACCGGAGGAACAGAAGAGACTTTACCGTTGTTAGACACGGATCCCGGGAAGGTGCAGAGCCAACACTACGATCTCGTGTGCAACGGATATGAGATCTGTAGCGGAAGCGTGAGAATCCACCAGTGGGATATCCAACAAAAGGTTTTCGATGTCTTGGACATCACGCCGGAAGAGGTCGAAAGCCGATTTGGCTATTTCATAGATGCCTTGGCGTATGGCACACCGCCGCATGCAGGCATTGCACCGGGTTTAGACCGGATTGTCATGTTGATGCGGAACGAGGAGAACATCCGAGAGGTCATCGCTTTCCCGAAATCGCAACAGGGACTTTGTCCGCTCACACACGCGCCGTCCCTTGTAACAGACGCACAACTGGAAGAGCTCTCAATTCGCGTTGACGGAGATGTCTAACATAATTTACAGAGCCAACGAACTGGCAGTTCATAAGGAGATAGCACGATGGCGAAAATAATAGGGACTGCCCCGACACTCGTCTATCCCGAATCAGACGGTGAGCCGATGGCAGAAACGCCGAAACATCAACAGGTGATGATAGATTGTATGGATACCCTCCGAACCCATTTCCGGGGGGTCCCAGATGTGTTTATTGCAGGCAACATGTTCCTGTATTACGAAGAAGGGAATCCCCGGAAGAGTATCTCCCCGGACGTGTTCATGGTTCAGGGTGTCTCTGAAAAAGATATCCGAACCTATAAAACCTGGGAACACCCGTCGACGCTTGATTTTGTGTTAGAGGTTGCGAGTCCGAGCACGATTGAAAACGACCTGACAACAAAAAAGGAGATTTACGCCACGATTCTTCGCGTCAAGGAGTATTACATTTACGATCCATATCATGAGAGTGATCCGTTTTTTATCGGTTTTCGGCTGGTGGGTGAAGTCTATCAAGAAATACCCTTTATAGATGAACGGCTCTCTTCTGGGGTGTTAGGTTTAGAGTTAGGCGAGTATGAGGGATTACTGAGGCTGTATAACCCCGTTACATCCGAGTGGTTGCTCCCGTCTCCAGAACGCGTAGATGCGGCGGAGACCCGCGCTGACGCAGCCGAAACTCGCGCAGCACAAGAATCTATCGCACGTCAAACTCTTGAGGTCGAACTCGCTGCAGCACGTGCAGCCCTGAAACGACTACAAACTTCCGAACAATCCGAATAAGGAGAAAACTATGAACGAAAACGAAAAGAAACCAAAGGTCAGCCTCGGCCTGCTTTACGGGATTATCATTGCGATTATCGCGGGAGCAATCATCGGTGGGTTCGCACCAGGCTTTGCAGTCCACACAACAATACTCGGTGAGATATTCTTAAACTTACTCAAAATGATAGTCGTGCCCCTCGTCGTCTTGTCCATGATAGTCGGGATAACGAATTTAGGCGATATCCGCAACATCGGTTCCATCGGCGGACGGACTGTCCTCTACTACATGGCGACAACCGCTATTTCTGTTCTCATTGGAATAATTCTCGTCAACATCATTTTGCCGGGGAAAGGACTCTCGCAAGGCGAAGAACGTCCCGAGCTAAGTTACACGCTCTCTGGTCCTGAGATGCTCACTGCTGAGCTGAGCGGGGAATTCAATCGGACCTATAACAATAAATATGTCATTACCCTCATCGACCAAGACATCCGGGGTGAAGTCGAATCAATTTCGGGAACGACCGTCACAGTAAAATCGTGGCAACCCTTCAAGGATGCCCGTTATGTCACCACCGACGATGGGGAACGTTTGTTATTCTCTGAGGGGCGGCTCGTCAGGATAGAACCTAACGCTACCGGTAAAGGCATCGACATCAGTTTACCGATCGCCACAAGGATGTCCGACAAAACTGAGCGGACGATGGGCAACACCATCAAAGAGGTGTTTCTCGGTAACGAAGATACCGGCAAAGAGGGGATGATCCCCTCAAACGTCTTCAAAGCGATGGTGCACACCGACATTCTGCCCTTAATCTTTTTCTCACTCCTCATCGGGGCTGCCTTATCTATGCTTGGTGATATTGGCAAACCCGTTGTCTCCGTGATTGCCGGATTAAACGAAGCCGTGATGAAGCTCGTTCACTGGATAATGTATGTCGCACCGGTCGGCATCTTCGGCTTAATCGCGGGCAGAATCGGTGAAGCAAAGGGGTTCGCAGGTTTCTGGCCCGAACTCGTTGCAGTCGGAAAATATAGTGCCACAGTATTGTTAGGGCTCGGTTTACACGCTGTTGTCGTTTTACCCCTACTGCTGTTATTCCTCGGACGTCGGAACCCCGTCAATTACTTCAAGGGCATGGCGACCGCTTTATTGAATGCCTTTTCAACAGCGAGTTCAAGTGCAACCCTGCCACTAACCATGGAAGGGGTCGAGAATCAGAATGGGGTTTCCAGCCGGACCGCCAGTTTCGTCCTCCCCTTAGGCGCCACCATTAATATGGACGGCACTGCACTTTATGAGGCAGTCGCTGTCATGTTCATCGCACAGGTCTATGCGATAAACATGGATCCAGCGCAACAAATTGTTGTTGTCCTTACAGCGACTTTGGCAGCAATCGGCGCAGCAGGGATTCCAGAGGCAGGTCTCGTCACAATGGTTATTGTGCTCAGAGCCGTAGACCTCCCCGTTGAAGGAATAACGCTTATTCTCTCTATTGATTGGCTGCTGGATCGCTTCCGAACCACAATTAACGTTTGGGGGGACAGCATCGGGGCAGGCGTGATTGAAACGTATGAATCCAGAGATTCAACGGATGCCCCCGCAACCGCGTAAATGCCGAATCGTTAAGCACTATCAGAGGAATGGTTGTCAGTTACCAGTTACCCGCGTCAATACCAAACGTCCTCGCCAGAACTCTAACTGTCGGACGATGGATGACTGACAACTGACAACTATCAAAGTATGAATACGCAAAATGAGCCGAATCCACAGCCGCCAGTACTCAGCGTCACAACGATTCTCTCAATTATCAGCGTCGTGCTCGCTGCCGGATGGATAGCCTTTGCCTATTACAAAGGCAGCGCCAACAGCAGCCGAATACTCTTGCTGCATCCAATCGTGCCGATACTGCTGATTGTACTGCTTGTCCGCGTTTACCGTTGGATCGACCTAAAAAGCATCGTCATTCTTGAGATACTGATGATAGCCGTATGGATTTTTATCCGTTTGTTGGGCGTGCTAACCCCTTTCATTTTAGGATTTGGCTTCGCTTATATCTTTAGGTTTCTCTGGAATGCTCTCCCCTTCAAAGCACAATACCAACGTGGGATCGCGACAGTGCTGATTGTGTGCGTCTGCGGTGCACTGCTGTTCTATACCGGAAAACAGGTGAGCAAACAAGCAACCCAAATGGGAAGTGGGTTACTGAAGTTTTATTACGAGACGATCCTACCTTATGTCGTCGGTGAAACATTTGAAGCGGTCGCTATTAGTGTTAACGAAGGCGATGTAGCAGCAACAGACGAGCAGGCGACCCCAACAGAGACGTTCTATCTCGGGACGAATCACGGTGTCTATGAAATTCGACAGGGAGCAGAAAGGGAGCTCGACCGTATTGGGATTACGAATGATAGACTCCTTGGTAAATCGATACAAGCACTCGCAGCAGTTGGAAACGTTATCTATGCCGGTACGCAGAGTGGGTTATATCGGTATTACAAAGCATTGCCCGTCGATAGCACTGAGGCGATTGACGATAACGTAACACGCATCCAGAACCCAAGAATATGGCACAAGGTGCAAGGAACCCCTTTCGATACCCTCTCCATTCAAACTATCAGTGTGCCGAATTGGGATAATACCCAGATTTACGTTGGGACACAAAAAGGACTTTACAGCACTAAGGATTTGGGACAAACATGGCGTGAGGTTGCCCCTAACACTTATGGTGATAGGTCCATCGTCAGTATCGTCTCACTTGTGGATACGAATGGTGATAGGACAATTTATGTCGCCAGTACAACGATAAGTGAGGCCATGCCTGTAGGAGCACGCGTCAGTTCGCTATCTCCTTCTATAACGCCTAAGGCTACAACCGTGCATTGGTATCTGGAGGATTCCTCTCTTGAGTGGAATCCGCTTCCTTCTATAGCACATCCCGTTTATGCGCTTGCAAGTGACGTACCCTTTCCAGTAAAATCGGGATCCGAGATCCAAAGCACAAGCCTGAAAGGTAGTGGAAGGCGACTCGACGCAGAGACGCGTGAAGATCCCAACACACCTCACCGAACCGCAGGGAAAATTAGAAAAATTGAACTTTACGCTGGCACGCCTGATGGTCTCTATGAGTGGCATCGTTTTGGCACATGGCGTAAAACGGAAGGGACCGCTGCAGTCTCGTTGTTAGCATCGGCACCTTCTGGTGTATACATCGGTACTGAAACTGCTATCCTTCACCGGGCGACGACTACTGCCGGATGGCGACCCTTTGCGACATATAAGGAAGGACTGAGTTATACGTATCGGGACGAACCAATTGTCCAGCAAGCGAAAGCATATTTGACTGAGAGAATACCAATGATTGCCCAGACAGGGGGGGAGGCTATCAGAGAGGGATTTCAGTTCGCGGGTTCAATCGCCTTTGGATTTGGTGGGTTTTTAGCCACAGTATCACTCGCATTCATTGTGTTTGTCTATGCAAACCAGTCGTTTGACAATTATTTCCGCAGTTTCATCACGCTGGTCCCTGAGCTCCATCGCGAAACTGCCAAGACCTATCTGCGCGAAATTGATAGAAATTTACAGCAGTTCCTAAAAGGATTAGTCACAGTCATCGCAATTGTGTCGATCGTTTCCTGTATTGCGTACAGCATTATCGGTGTGCCGTTCGCATTGGTTATTGGTGTAATCGCCGGGATCTGTAATGCTATACCGACCTTTGGACCCTTTATCGGTGGCGGTTTCGCATACATAGCGATGCTAATGGGGCTGGCGGCTGGGGATTTCGGCATGATTGATTTCCTCATTCGCAGTGCTTTTCTGTTAGCTGCTATCCTTGGCATTCAGACGCTTGACAACTCATTAATTTCACCTAAAATCATGAGCACCGCCGTTGATGTAGATCCCCTGCTTATTATGTTCGCTGTGATTGTTGGGGCCGCTGTACTCGGATTTTGGGGTGTATTGCTTGCAATTCCTATCATTGTTGTGGTAAAATCGGTTATTGCCGTTTCTCAATCTGTAGCGACAAATGGACGCTTGGAAGTTAACGCAGCCGACGATACTACGGAAAATCCGTAACAGAGTGAGGGTGGGATATACGGAAAGGCACGCTAAGCTTGAAACGTACCTCACCGAACCGCAAGGAACGTTAAACATTTTGTGTTGTCTAAGATCGCATAGTCCGTAACGTAGTGGAGGACGGGTATACGGAAAGGCACGCTAAGCTTGAAACGTACCTCACCGAACCGCAAGGAAAATTAAAAACATGGAAACCGTACGCCCCATTGTAGCGATCGTCGGCAGACCGAACGTCGGGAAATCATCGCTTTTCAATCGAATCACTGCAAATAGCCGTCGGCAGCAGAGAGGTTCTCAAACAGTGGGTGTCGATTCTCGGTTAAAAAATGAGCCTGTTGAACCAGAGGCCTCTTTAACGGATGACCGAAAACAGGGAACTGAAAATCGTTCCTCACGTAGATACGCTGTCGTTCATGACACTCCCGGTGTGACGCGCGACAGAAACTACGCTGATGTGCAATGGGTAGACCGCGCTTTTACCATCGTTGACACCGGCGGTTTGGATATTGATCCTGATGACCGACTCATCGATAATGTTCAAGCGCAGGTGGATACTGCCTTAGCTGAAGCGAGCCTTGTCCTTTTCGTCGTTGACGCACGGACCGGTATCATGCCCCATGACAGGGTTATCGTTGATAAACTCAGAGCCGCTGATAAACCTATCTCCCTCGTGGTCAATAAGGTAGATAGCGACCGATTTCACAATGAAGCCGCCGAATTTTACGCACTCGGATTGTCAGAGCCGATGTGGACATCATGTGTCCAAAACGATGGGATTCGGGAACTCCTCGACCACATCGTTGAAGCCCTTCCTGAGGCCGACGAAATCGTCCATGACGCGCCTGCCACAATGAAAATCGCCATTGTGGGTAGACCGAATGTCGGGAAGTCCTCGTTTATCAATAGCTTGTTAGGGGAGGAGCGGATGATTGTTGATGACCGACCCGGCACCACGCGCGATGCTGTGAATATCCGACTCGTTCACGACAATATCCCGTTTGAGGTGGTTGATACAGCGGGAATGCGGCGTAAATCCACTATCAAGGATGAACTTGAATCCGCAACCGTCCAACGTGCCATACACAGCATTCGCCAGAGCGACATCGCTGTTCTTGTGCTCGATGTAACCCAAGAAGTCGCACAACAGGATAAGACTATCGCTAATTTCATCGAACGACAAGGGAAGGCCTCCGTTTTAGTCATGAACAAGTGGGACCTGATTGATAAAGATGACACAACACATCCAGCGTTTATGGATGCCATAGATGTTCAACTTCCGCAACTCAGTTATGTGCCACGCGTCTTTATTTCGGCACTCACTGGACAACGTGTTACCCAAGTATTAACGACTGCACTTGAGGTCTACCGTGAGTATTGTACACACATCCCTACACCCGCACTCAACGAATTGCTTTTAGAGTGGCGAAATGCACATCCACCGCCGCGGGTTAAAGGGGTCCGACCCGCACTCAAATATATCACGCAGGTAGGAACCAAACCGCCCACTTTTTTAATCTTCGGACGGAATGTCCATCGCGTCCAGCAGCCATATCAAGCCTACCTTATCAACAGTCTTCGGGAGGAATTCGGATTTTACGGCACACCGATACGGATTTTTTATCGCAGATCATGAATAGTTATCAGTTAATAGTTAACAATTATCAGTTACAAGAGGCTGCTCTTAAACGAAAACCTCTTAACTGACGACTGACGACTGAAAGCCTGCGCAGCAGGCGTACTGAAAACTATAAAAGGAGGAATGCTTTGTCAAAATTTAAAGTCTTTATTACGCGTCCTGTTCGGGAAGAGATACTCACGAAGATCGCAGAAGAATGCGAGGTCGATATGTGGCACACGAGTGCCATTTTGCCGCCCATCGCTGAAAGAATTCCGCCACTTGATGGATTGATGACGTATGGGCATGAGCCTGTCTCTCCAGAAATGATTGCGACAGCACCGAATCTCAAATCTATCTCTGTCGTCGGAGTCGGGTATGACCACGTCCATGTTGAAGCGTGTAGAGAACGAGGGATCGCGGTTGGACATACACCAGGGGTTCTCAGTGATACCACCGCCGATATGACCATGGCACTCCTGCTCGCTGCCGCTCGGAATATTGTTCCTGCTCATAACCACGTCCAAGTTGATAAGCAGTGGCATTACTATGACCCAAACATCCTCTGGGGAACCGATGTACATCATTCTACTTTAGGGATTGTCGGAATGGGACGAATCGGGCATGCCGTTGCCAAACGTGCCAGAGCTTTTGACATGCGTGTCCTCTACTACAAACGTGAACGCCGCCCAGACTGGGAACAGGAACTCGGCGTAGAATACGTGACACTTGAAAATCTATTAGAAGCCTCTGACTTCGTGACACTTCACGTCCCGTTGACCGAGGAAACAACACACCTTATCGGCGAAGCTGAACTCGCTTTAATGAAAAAGACAGCTATTTTGGTTAATATCGCGAGAGGCCCTGTCGTTGATCACTACGCTTTATATGAGGCACTCAAGCAGGGACAGATCGCAGGGGCTGCCGTCGATGTAACCGAGCCGGAACCAATTGAGACCGACCATCCGCTTCTCGACTTGGACAATGTTATCATTGCCCCACATCTTGGGAGTGCCACTATCCAGACTCGGATGAAGATGATGACAATGGCGATGGAGAATTTACTTGCCGGTTTAAAGGGAGAGCAATTGCCTTATGGTGTGCTTCAGCCAAACTTTCCCCAGTAGGAGGGATCTCCAAATCCCGACACCACTTGCCTATATTCACTTAACTAAGACAAGGAGGGAAAATGATGCTTGAAAAGTTATTTGCGATAAAAGAAAACGGCACTTCGTTAAGACGCGAATTCGTTGCAGGGCTCACGAATTTTATGACAATTTCATATATAATTTTCGTGCAACCCGCAATGCTTTCGTTGTCGGGTATGGATTATGGTGCCGTTATGGTCGCGACCTGCCTATCCAGTGCACTCGCAACGTTCTTCATGGCGTTTCTAACGAACTATCCCGTTGTATTGGCACCCGGTATGGGACTTAACGCCTATTTCGTTTTTGACCTTTGCAGGGGTTCAGGCATCCCCTGGCAGGAGGCATTAGGGATTGTTTTCATCGCAGGTATGCTATTCTTCATCCTCTCATTTGTGGGGATCCGTGAAGCCATCATGAATGCCCTGCCACACTCACTCCAAAATGCCATTGCTATCGGGATCGGTTTGTTCATTGCCTTCATCGGACTCCAGATGAGTGGAATTATCACAAAAGATCCCGCCACGTTTATAACCCGGGGTGCCCTCGACGCCGCGCCCGTCCTACTCTCACTCTTCGGTATTGCTGTAACGCTCACCCTCATTGCACGCAAGGTGCGTGGCGCGATCCTGATCGGTATCCTTATTTCAACTATCGCCAACCTCATTTTCGGAGTTGCATCGTTTGATGGAATCGCCGCAGCACCGCCGTCTATCGCACCAACGTTCTTCAAACTACAGCTGCCTAATATCTTCGCTAAACTGGAACTCATTCCCATTATCTTTGTGTTCTTCGCGATTGACATGTTTGATAGTATCGGGACGCTCACGGCTATCGGCTATCGGGCAGAACTCCTCCAAGAGGGAAAACTCACAAAAGCCAGAGGGGCACTTTTGACAGATGCAGGAAGTACTGTTGGCGGTTCCTTACTCGGTACCTCAACAGTGACGTGTTACATCGAAAGCGCGACAGGGATTACTGAAGGCGGACGGACAGGTCTCACCGCTGCCGTTACAGGGGTTTGCATGTTACTCTCTCTCTTTTTATATCCGCTTGTTAAGATTGTGGGAGGTGGGTTTCAGATCGGGCCCTCTGCGTTCCTTTATCCGATTATTGCTCCCGCTCTCATCGTTGTCGGTGGGTTGATGCTCAGGAACGTCAATCAAATTGACTGGGAAGACATCACGGAATCCATCCCCGCGTTCCTTACGATGCTAATGATGCCGCTCTCCTTCAGTATTACAGACGGCATCGGCTTCGGATTGATCTCATTGGCGTTTTTGAAACTGGTGACGGGACGCAGGAAAGAGATTCATCCCGTCATTTACTACTTCGCACTCTTCTTCATCGCCTGCTACATCGGTGATCTGTAGGAGCGATGTGTAATTACTTTTCTCTACCGGCGGGGTTCTAACCCCGCCGACTGCTCTTACCCTCGCCAATTAAGATTGATGCTGGTGTAGCCGTGTGTGTATCGGTGAAAGTGAGACGGTAGATCCGCTAAAAATTGCCTGCCTTCTTCTGGGATCTCCCACGGGATATCGATGTGGTGGTCCCGTCTCCGAAAACCGACCCCACACGACAACCGAACTTCATTAATCTGGTTCGGGAACGCACCGTGATACGTCCGATGCGCAAACACAATCATGTCTCCCGGATTCGTAAAAAGTGGCACTAAGCCCGGAATATCAAAACTTGCATAAGGCTTTTCTTCTTCGCCTTCCTTATAGAAGGAGCGTTTATCCGCTGTCAGTTTGAAGCCTTCGGGACCCTCCCAGTTCTCTACGTGGGACCCCTCAATGACGCACAACCCGCCGTGTTCCGGACGAGAACCCGTCAGATAGAACCATTTACCCGAGGGCCAAAGTCCACGATTCAACACATCACCGGAATTTTTAGGGGCATCCGTTGAAAACCCACACCAGTCCGTATGCCATGTAACGGGTTGGGATCCAGGCATCCGGATGATAGCGGCAGATCGGTGGAGGGTCAATTCCTTGGCACCAATCAGGTGCCGATGGATTTTTATAAACGGATCGTATCCCAGCAGCTGCCAAGCCCCCGGTCCAGACTCAATCCACGCGTGTCGGGTGCTACTCTGTCCATGCTCTAATTCCCTTTTCGGATCTGTCCCATCAAAGACCGCCTGCTTTAAACTGTCGACCAGATCAGGAGGCAGAACATCTTTGATAATCGCGAAGCCGTGTGCCTCAAGACATTCAGACACGAGGGAAAGTTGATCCGTTTCAAACTCGTAAGTGTAATCAAGTTCAGGTTTCTGAATTTCTAAATATTCCTTCATTTCTTTTCCTCCGTCTAAAGCGGGGCTGTTGTTTATGCTGTAAATACCGAGCGTTGTCGGCATTCTAATAGATATTCGCTGTTTCGTCAATCCCAATTTTTGTGCTGGATGGACATTTCATTTCTAAATGACCCCACAGAAAAAAGATGAGATTTTTTTGACAATAATGTGGCATTGTGCTACAATAGAATTGAAAATTTGAAGAGAAAGTCGGGAGCGCATGAAAACCAAAAATAACATTACACTAACGGTTGGACAAATCGCCGCGGGAAGCGTCATTGGGTTGGCAGGTGGGTGGATGTGTCTGCTGATATTTGAGAATCTTATCTGGCAGTCCCTACTTGGGGACCGAGTCAATCACGGTTTCTGGGTAGGCTTATTTCTCCTCATTTCGCTGAGCGTCACATACGGAATTGTGATTATAGGAGCAAGCACAGGGATCCGCTTTGTGAGTCGAAAATTTGGCACTGATATTCCACTAAAACCGCTCTGTTCAGGGGCATTTTTGGGACCACCTGCTGTCGTCGGTTTGCTAGCACTGCTGAACGTTCCATGGGAGATATTTGGCAGACCGAATCTGATCTTGGCGTTGCTCCTACCCATTCTTAAAACGCTGGCGTATATTATCTCGTTACCCATGCGTGGGTGGGTACACCTCGGTTTACCAGTCGAAATCTGGTACATTCTTGCTGTTCCTATCGGGGCAATATTGGGATATAGATTAACATCCGTAGAAAAAACGCAAATAACTGCAGAACAGGCTTAAATTCAGGAGAGGCTTCTTTGATGAACTGTTGCGAAAATCGATCGCTGATTCTTGTGATTTACACTGATGACATCTCTGATCATCAGAGTCCATCGGTTAAATCAGGGGTCCGCGCTGGAGGTTTCACCCGTCAACATGCAATACGATGATAAACCAAAGGACGAATGCGGTGTATTCGGCGTTTTCGGCCATCCAAAAGCAGTAGAATTGACGTATTTAGGGTTGCGCGCCCTTCAGCATCGAGGTCAAGAAAGTAGCGGTATTGTCGCATCAGACGGCGAGAAGTTCACCTACCATCACGGTATGGGACTCGTTCATTCGGTGTTCACCACTGAAGCTTTAGCCGGATTGAAAGGGCATATCGCTATCGGACATAACCGATATTCAACCGCTGGGGAAAGCACGCTTGAAAACGCGCAGCCTTTGGTCCGAAACTATAAGCAAGGTCCCCTCGCCCTCGGCCACAATGGCAATCTCGTCAATGCGATGCAAATTCGGAATCATTTAGAGAATGCCGGTTCCATCTTTAGCACCAGTTTGGATACTGAAGTCATTTTTCACTTGATAGCCCATTCGCGGAAGCAGGCGTTGGAATATAGAATTATTGATGCCCTGCGAAGTATTGAGGGCGCGTATTCGTTCGTATGCATGGATAAAAACACGCTCATAGGCGCACGCGATTCCCACGGATTTCGACCGCTCTGGCTCGGTAAACTCGGTGATGCTTATGTGTTAGCCTCCGAGACGTGTGCTTTTGATGTGATTGAAGCCAAACCAATACGTGAGGTGGAGCCGGGCGAGTTAGTATTCACACGCTCCACGTATCGCGGTGTAGAGTCACTCCGTTTTCATAAGAAAGAATCACAACTATCGCAATGCATCTTTGAATATATCTATTTGGCACGACCCGATAGCATGATGTTCGGACAGAGCGTCAACAACAGGCGCCGCGAATTCGGTAGACAACTCGCCCGCGAACATCCCGTCAAAGCAGATGTTGTTATTCCTGTGCCTGACTCTGCAACGATTGCTGCCCTCGGATACGCCGAGGAATCTGGCATTTCCTTCGATTTAGGGTTGTCTCGGAACCCCTTTGTCGGACGTTCCTTCATGAACCCGGCGCAGGATATCCGAGAACTAATGGTGAAGGTGAAATTGAATCCGGTGCGCGATGTGCTGCACGGCAAACGGGTCGTCTTGGTAGACGACTCAATCATGCGGGGAACGAACAGCAGAAAACTCATCAAAATGGTTCGCCAAGGCGGGGCAACAGCCGTCCATCTCCGCATTGCATCCCCTCCAAATAAATTCGCATGCTTCTATGGTGTAGATACACCGACACGTGGCGAGTTAATCGCAAGTTCACATACAATTGACGAAATCCGTAAATACATCCGTGCTGACAGTCTGGGGTATCTGAGTATTGACGGAATGCTCCAATCCGTGGAAACACCCCAGAATTTTTGTACCACCTGTTTTGATGGAAAATATCCCATTCCGTTTGTCGAAGAATCCTCACAACAACTCCCCTTAATCGTAGATTAAACCCAGTCTTCACATGGATTTGGAAGCGCGCCTTGCGAGGGAAATTTTATGCAGTATAGACAACGTGGCAAACAGAAAAAACCGAATCCGATAGGGACAGCGCAAGG
The DNA here is from genome assembly GCA_009839745.1 of Candidatus Poribacteria bacterium. Classification (NCBI taxonomy): domain Bacteria; phylum Candidatus Poribacteria; species Candidatus Poribacteria bacterium. The sequence goes on along the minus strand of VXPE01000033.1, from coordinate 18,185 downwards.
GCGGCACACGCTCATCTCCCTGCTCGGTTGTGCCATCCTTGGTATGGTTCTGAGTAGGGTTCTCCCGTTTCTGATACAGAAACTGCGACCGAATATGACAGCAGCAGAGGCGGAAGAGATCGGTGTTCTCATAGCCTTGGGCATTAGCGGGATCGTGTTAGTCGTGAGTCTTCTAAGACCGAAGAAAGAAGCTTCACCTCTTCGTAAACAATTATTAAAGGAACAAGAAAAATCAGATGGCAGCTAAGAAGCCTTTGACATACGCCGATGCTGGCGTTTCGTTTGAAGCAGAATCCGAGGCTATATCCCGGCTTAAAAGCCTGGTCCAAACTACCTATCGACCTGAAGTACTCAGTGATGTCGGGAGTTTCGGCGGGCTTTTTGCACTTAAAACCTATCAAGAACCCGTTCTCGTTTCCAGTACAGATAGCGTTGGCACAAAACTAAAGGTCGCCTTTAAAGTCGGACGGCACGACACCGTCGGTTTCGATATTGTGGCACATTGCGGCAACGATATCGTCGTGCAGGGAGCAGAACCGCTCTTCTTTTTAGATTATATCGGCATTAGCAAAGTGGCACCAGCCGTGATTGAAGAGATCATAGCCGGTCTCGCATTGGGATGCAGAGAGATTGGGTGCGCATTAATCGGGGGCGAAATCGCAGAGTTGTCAGATATTTATACACCCGGTGAATACGATCTGGTGGGGACGATTGTCGGTGCGGTTGAAAAGGCAGACGTGATTACCGGACAGAGGATTACACCCGGAGATCAACTCATCGGTTTAGGATCCGCGGGTTTACATACAAACGGCTTTACACTCGCTCGGCGTATCCTGTTCGATAGATGCGATTACGGTGTAGACACCTATTTTTCTGAACTCTCTGCCACGGTCGGGGAAGCACTCCTTGCTTGCCACAAAAGTTACGTCAGATCCATTTTGTCACTTCGTAAGGGATGCGATATTAAAGGGATTGCCCATATCACCGGAGGCGGTTTACCAGCAAATATAGAGCGGATTTTACCAGACGGATGTATTGCCTACATTCGGAACGGGACATGGGAAATTCCGCCCATTTTCCCGTTTCTCCAAGAGAAAGGGGACGTTGAAGAACCGGAAATGTACAGGGTTTTCAATATGGGAATCGGGATGGTAGTGATCGTTGCTCCCGATGCCGTTGAGGCTGCGCTGGAATCTCTCAACGCTTCTGGAGAATCTACTTACCGAATTGGTGAAGTAATCGCGGGGAAGAAGGGGGTTCAAGGTGTCCCTTCCTAACACGGATGCACAGACCACATCCACCTTTTTGGATGAGGCAGCTCTGCAAGAACTTACCGACCTCCTTGACGAAACGCATCCACAAGTGGCTTTGGCAGCATTCCAAGATGTGGACGATACGGACGCGGCTGTGTTTTTTGTGATGTGTACACACCTAAAAACTGAATCCGCAGGAAATGCTCTTGCCACACATGCCGGAAAAATTTTCGCGCAGCTCCCTTTTGACAAGCAGGTGAGTATTGCCGAGAAGGTAACGCAGACAGAGACGGTGGCCTCTGAAAACGCCAGGCAAATTTGGAATGAACAGATTGAGAGGATTAAGGCGGCAATCCAAGAAACCACCTTCTTGGGGGAAGGGACCACGAACCTCGCAAAATTGTTATCGTATCTGGACGTAACAGAACAGAATGCGTTACTGGAAGCATTGGGCGAAAAGCAACCTAAAGTGGTGGAGAGCGTCTCTGAGCAGCTGTTTACGTTTGAAGATTTGGGGAATTTGGAGAATGAAGCAATCAGAACTATTTTACAAGTATTGGACAAACCCACTTTAGCCCTTGCCCTACACAATGCCCCAACTGCTATACATGACCGATTCTTTGAAAATATGTCAGCATCACAAGCAGACACCATTGCAGCGGCAACGGCGCAACTCACATTTGAGCAGACGCAGATAGCCGATACAGCACGCCATTCTGTGGTCAACTTAGTGCGTAACTTCGCAGCAAAAGGTCTGCTAAAAATCAGTTTTTAATTTACGGACTTCTCGGTGCCGCCCCACTACTTTCTATCTTTAAGCGTAAAAGTCACAGGTATTTGAACTTGCAGACTGATGGGTTTTCCAGCCTTCGTAGCCGGGCGAAAAGTGCTCTTCCGCAACATCGCAATCGCCGCCTCCTCAAATCCAAATCCAATATCTGTAAGTGCTACAATATCCGTCGGAACGCCATTCTCATCAATAGTTACCTGTAAAAGCACTTCGCCTTCTTTGCCTGCCTTTGATGCAGCCTCTGGATATTTCTTCTCTGCCAGGAACTTGACCTGCGGTTTAATGACACCCGGCTCGCTCTTAAAATTCACACTATCCAATCCAAGGGCTGCATCCGGAGCCGTGGTATTCAGCTTGTCAATCAGTGTTGTTGCCTCACGCTGTATCTCAAATGCCGGTGCCTTTGTATCGGGTTCAACAGTCGTTGTGGGCTTTACAAAACCGCGATTGACCTCTATAAAATTTGGTCCCTCATCGGTGGGTGTGGTGAGGTCCCCTGTCGTCTCAAGGCCCTGATGGATTGCAAATGCATCATTCGATAAAGGCTGGTCAGTGAAAGTCTTCACGGGGCGTTGGACACGGACTTGCTGCGGATCCTGTCTTGCCTCCTTAAACTTCGGGACTTCCCTACGTATGAACCGGCGTTTGGTTTTTACGTCTTCGGTGACGATACTGATGTCGAACGTCTCTTGTTCAAATTCAATCCGATCCGCGATATAGAAGACACCAATGATGATCGCTATGAGGGCATGAAACACCATCGCGACGCCAAACGCCGCGGAACTGCGTCCGACGTGTATTTGTGTAATAGGATGTTTTGGCAGGTTCGTTTGTGCCGTAGAAATGCCGTGCTGCTGGCTTTCATCAAGCGAAACTTTTTTTAAGGCAACAAAACGTTTCGGTTTTTTACGCGCGGCGCGGCGCTCCTGCATCTGAGTGATTATACCGGAACTTCTGTTACTCATCTGTTTTCCTCCTATAAAGAAAGAGTGAATTGTCTCGGGCTCAGCACACTGTTCGCTCGTGTTTCCTATGTTAAGAGGTCGGCTAAAGTGAGTTTAAAAAAATACCCAATAATTATTCACAACTCATGGGTCCTATTTTAGCATAAACATGCTTTATATTTTAACACAATTTCAATTTTGTGTCAAGGCAGTCTCGTTTCTCGGATTATGGATTCCACCAATAGGTCATCTTCGCCACAACTGTCGAATCCAATAAACGAGATCGCGTAGTGCCGTTCGTATCATACGTTTGATTGAAAACGAAGTAGAAATCACTTCCTGAGCGATAAATGTAGTTGATGAGGAAATTGGTAGACATAACATTCGTATCGGTATTCCACTGGGCAAATAGTTTCGCGAAGAGGCCCGTCGTGAAGGAATAGTCTACTCTCCCTCTGAAAAGATTGACGTAAACCGGGCGGGGCTCCCCGTCCGTAAAATACATTTCCGGGAGATCCACTACCTGATTGAACTGATATTGTGCGCTCAGGCTTAGGTGCCCATTCGGCTTGAAGGTCGTTTGTATATACGCTCTACGAACTTCGCCGGTATAGAAATCTTCAATACCGCCGCCGAGCGTTGTACTGATCGGACGGCTATCACTGCTGGAGAGCCGGACGTGATATGAATTAGACGAGTAGTCGCCTATTGGAATCTCCACGCCATCCCTGAAATCGAAAACATCGTTCAGACGTTCAAAGGTGCGTTTCCCGTTAAAAAGGATATAGTCTCCGGAGTCAAATTCAAACCAGTTCGTGTAGGAAATGTCCCACTCTTCCAATTCGTTGTTGTGATTGAGAATGTAGTTAACCTCTGGACCCGTCCAAATTTGTCGGATTCCGAATCTTTGCGGCATAGGGACCCAGCGCACCTCACCGCGAAAGTGACGAATGCCGGTCCGTCTCACATATCCGACTGCAGGATTGAAACCCTCAGCAATGTCGGTATATGAACCTTCCAGACGAAACCGATTGCTCCGCCAGTTGGAACCGAGATACCATGCATTATTTTGTCCAGAGAGGCCCGGTTCAAACGTGCGAGACCACATACCTCGGACATCCATACTGTCGTTGGGACGGTATTCAAAGTCAAAACCACCGGCGCGATTGTAGTCGCCAATTTCATCTTTATTGACAGCGATCATACCGATACGCGAACCCGAGGCAATGTCCCTCGTAATTCGCATCACAGAGTAATTGGTCCGCGGAACGTCAAGTGGATCATCTTCCGTATTGGCATCGTGGAATTCATCTGTTAGGACGTTAAGGAACCCTACGCCGTAGGAACCGACTTTACCACTCGCTTTGCCACCGAAGATAATCGGGATCGCGTTGCCTTCAGCAAGTCCAATACGGCGGCTGTAGAAAAGGAGCATCGGGGGCGGACGCCGATAACTACTCCGCGGTATCCCAAAATCGAAAAGTCCTGCACCCTCCAAAAAGAACGGACGCTTCTCAGGGAAAAAGAGACTAAATCGGGTCAAGTTCACCTGTTCTTCGTCGGCTTCAACTTGCGCAAAGTCGGTGTTATAGGTGACATCGGCAGTGAGATTTGATGTGATGCCGTATTTGACATCGACACCCATCTTGAATTTTCCGTCCGTTTCAAGGCCCGCGTCATTTTCATTAATTTGGGTCACACCCGGAAGGATATACGGAAGCACCTCTAAGTTCCGAGAGGGGGCAACGTCTGAGATACCGACAAGTCTCCCAAGGTTAGCAGTTCGATACTTCGCCATGCCACCATAGGACGCTGGAACAGGGACCCATATCACCTCTTCTTGATTTCGGGCGAGTTCGCGACCGGTGTTCATCCCCCATACGATCTGATCGCTCTGCTTGAAACGCAGTTGACTAAATGGGATACTCAGTTCGGAAGTCCAATACGTGTCGTTGATTTTCGATTTACATTCTACAACAGCGTCCCAATCCCTGTTGAGCGTGTCACCACTGTTCGTTACAGCCCTGTCCTGTATCGCACCGAGAGCGTTCATACGGAAAAAGAAACCGCTCCGTTTGTCATCATACGTGTCCAATATCAAAAACACGGTGTCGTTTTCGTGCAGGTCGCGGGAATCTCGGCGCATCTCATTGGCGACAAGTTTCGATATCTCTGAATCGAAACAGGTAAAACCGAAGTAGATATTCTCGGTGTCATAGAGGATCCGAACCTCCATAGGTTGGGAGCTGACTTCGCCTTCATAGGGTTCAATCTGTACAAACTCGTCAATCGATTCGGCGTGTTGCCAATCATCTTCCGTTAAATCACCGTCAATCTCAATACTCTCGTAAGTCCGGTGTGCCTTGATCTGGTAATCGTGTGATTCAGCGTGTCCGTTTGCACCAACGGCGTTCAATAGGAGAATAAGGAATAGCGGAACCATAATTCTTTGGAATTTCAGTGAAGAAGATAGATAGTCGTCCAAAAAACGTCGCCTCCTTGCAAAAAAAGTTGTTGATTTGTTTGTGTGTATGTGCTATACTATACATATCTACAAGGTTGAGATGTTACAACTTTGGCAACCTGGTTTCCATTGATCTCAACCGCCCTTTGTAACGGGTGGTGTAGATTGTAGGTGACTCAGGCCCTGCAATCGAAAAGGATATAAGCCATTTACGACACAACACAAACCTTGAAATACAGGGTGTCCAAGCTAAATATATCCAAGTTTTGACGCTACACATGGTAGCCAAAAGTATCGGTCGTATCCGAGAGGTTCAAGGATATTTCCGTAGCGAGCCAGATGATCCGCTCCGCATGTTTGTAGCATGTGTTGCCCAAGCTTGACTTGGGAATCTTCCCAAAGAGGAAGAAAGAGGTGCTTACTGGGTATCATTGCACCTGGCAGTTACCCAGCTCAGCCAAAAGAACCAACAGAGAGGAATCTCTCTGCTTTAGCTGAGAGAGGGGTCAATTATTAAAGACGTATAAAAAGGCGAATTGGCATATATAAATTTCAACTGGACAGGTTTATCAGAATTCCAACGTTATTGCCAGGAATGGAATGATCGGCAATTGCGAAATAGGTTCCTCTTTTGTAAAATTCGGACTGTAGCGAACTTCAAGGATGTTGCTGCGGTTATAAATGTTCCATATCTCAAGTGCCAACCCTAATTCCCAACCTTTATCCTCTAAACCGCCTAACAAACCAAATCGGAGACTCACGTCTAACCGGTGATACGGCGCGGTGCGCGTCCATTCTCCGTAAAGCGGGCGCCATTTTTTTTCCTTCGTCCGAAAGTTCGTAAAAGGGACACGGCCTACTAAAGGGGCATAGAGGACCCCGCTCTGGTATTGCCACTTCCCGCTTATATCAAATGCGTCGATGAGGGGCACTGAGAGAAGGAGGTCTGGCGGGGCACTGTAACGCATCGCGACGGTTAGCACATGCGGACTATTGTAAGTGTAAAACCGATGAAATTTTTCGGAAAAATCGCGGCGTTTGGAAACCGTGTAAGCATACGCCACCCACCCATCAAAGGAGTCGGAAATTTTCTGTTCAAAAGAAACTTCAAACCCACGCACAAATCCTGCCTGACCGTTCTGATACTGCTTTTCATCTTTATTGTAAATAATCAGGTCTCGCAGTGTTTTGTAATAGCCAGCGATGTTCACTTGCGCACCGAAGGGGAGCGTCTGTCTCAACTCAAGGATGTAATGCGTCGCAAGACTCTGTTCGAGAGACGTGTTTGCGGGGACACCCAGCACAAATTGATCAAATCGTGGATTTTGCGCATAACGTCCATAGCTGAGGTATAGGAATGCCTCCCAAGGCAGACGATAACGGAGTTGGGCACGTGGCTGAAGGGATAGGTTATCCGTGAGATTGAAGTAACTCGCTCGCATGCCGAAGGTGCCTAAAACGTCGGAGGTGAACAGGTGCTGACGAGCCTGGAGATACCCCTCTAAACGATGAAGGTTTCGGGTTTCGATGACATTAACTGTTTCCAGTTTATGCCGAATTCGGAATTCATAGTCAGGATCGCCTTCTTCAGGGCGACGCGCACCCTCACTAATAACCGTTGAAGGAGTATTTGAAACCAAGTAGCCGAATTCTACAACTTCATCGGTATTCTCTGAGGAGGTGGTATAACTGAAATCATTTCGAAGTGCGTAGACAGAGGCAGCCGTCCGGTAGTAGTATCCTTCACCAAAAGCGAGTTCATTTTCTGTAAACGAACGTGTAAATGACAGGATAGATCTAAATTGGGGCAATAACCGGGAATAAAAGTGGATCCCTTGGACATCAAAAGGGTTTTCGGAGCTTAAAGGGCCCCGGAGATCGCTATTGTGGACTTCATTTGATCCCAATCGGAATTCGGATGCGTCATACGCTGTGACGGCATTCAGCACCATTCCATGCGTTTCGTTGAGTTTATAAACACCCTTTAACTGATAACTCCAAAAACGTGGCACCTCTCGAACCAGATCCTCAAGTGCCACCAATCTCGATGCCAATTCAAAAAAGGGTTCCAGATAACTGAGTCTACCGAAAGCATACCAATAACCTTCCCCGGGTAACGCCCTATTTTCTAAGAATTCCTGGTCGGTACTCACAGGTTTTTCGCCTGTTTCGTCCGCATCTCTGCCGAATACCTCAGCATCGTCGAGCAGGATATTCTTGGAAAAATCAAAAAAAGATTTTTTGTCCGTTTCCTTCGGAGCCTTGGCTGCCGGTTTCTCTTGAAAAGATAAAGCACCGCTGAGAAAGCCTTCAGAATAGATAAAACTCGGTTTTAGCATGCCATCCAGCCACCCTAAAGCCTCCAGTTTTTGGGGGTGGGAATGGATATCAATCACTGCCTGTGAGTCCGCTCCAAATTCAGCACCAAACCCACCCGGATGCACATCAACCTTTTCAATGACCTCGGAACTCACGACCGAAACGATACCGAGCAGATGATAAGGGTATCCTAACGGCAATCGATCGAAGTAGTAAACGTTATCCCCCGGTGCACCGCCTCTTATCGAAAGGACTCCCATGAAATCGTTAACTGTCCCGACGCTCGGAAGTCGGGCTATCCCGCGAATCGGATCGCCACCACTGCCTGTCATGCGTCTGAGCAGGTCTCCACGCAGTGTATATTGAGGTCTTGTTTTCAATCGCTCCGTTTCGACTGTTATCGCTTCCATTGTGACAACAGGTTGTGAGGCTTCATCCTTTTCCGCGTCTGACGCCGGCGCGTCACCTCCATTAGTTTGACCGAAGGCACTCAACGGTAGTATGAGAATTAGAAGGATTAATATCCGTTTCAGGTTTTTGGTCTCCTCGGCAAACGCCTAAAATTCCGCTGTGATCCCCAAATAAGGAATGATAGGCAATTGATTCACATCTTCGCGTTCTGTGTAGTTCTCGCTATAGCTGTAATCGAGCAAATTCTTTCGGTTATAGGCATTTAGGAGTTCCAAGAAGGCTCCGAGTTTCCAATTTCCAAATTGGTAGGTTTTACTGACACGCAGGTCGAGTCTGTGATACGGAGGCAATCGATCGGAGTTGGTTTCCGCATAAATGGGGACATAAATAGGTTCTCCGTTTCTCGGATCAAATTGGAGGGTTGCGTCTTCAACAGGGGTATAGGGGTTGCCGGTCCGGTACTGCCACTTCGCACCAATCTCCCACGTAGAGGTCAAGTTGTAACTCGCAGCGAGCGTAGCGACGTGCGTCTGATCAAATGAATAGAGGCGATACGGTTCATCAGGACGGTCGCGCCGTTTAGAGAGCGCGTATGCGTAGGAAACCCATCCAAAAAATCGGTCGCCGCGACGATGGCGCAGGAAAATCTCTGTGCCTTGCGCATAACCGGCACCTTGATTGAGATAAGCCGCTTCTTCGTCCGCAGTTACTAAGTCGGCAAGGTTTTTGTAATAGGCTGCCATTTTAATTTCTGTATCTTGTGAAATTTGCCGTTTGAGTTCAAGAATGTAATGACTTGCCTGACTCGACTTCAAGGCAGGGTTACCAATGCTAGAGGAGAGCTGTGGCGGTATCGGAGTTTGATTGTAAATTCCGTAGGCAAATTGGAATTCCGACCTGTTGGGAAGTTCCACAAGCACACTGCCGCGCGGTTGGATAGATAGTTGATTAATGCGATTGAAATAGTCAAATCGCACTCCAAACACAACTGACAGAAACGGCAGCACTGTATATCTGTCTTGCAAATAGGCTTCAGCGCGATACCCTCGCACATACTCGTCTAAGTCGACTTTTTCTTCGAACCGAATGTCGTAGTCAGCTTCACCTTCATCAGGGATCCGAGTGAACGTGCCAGAGACCTGTCCGGGTTCAAATCCAAGGATTAACCCAGACTCGAGGCGGTGTTTCGCATTTAATTCATAAATAATATCTTCGCGAAGTACATAGTCTGGCGCATCAATTTCAAGCGACAGTGATGCACCGAAATTAACGTCAAATAGGAATTTTGAACGGGTCAATGATAAGTAAGAGGTAAGTCGCTCTGTCAAGAAGGAACGGAGATGGATCCCGCCTCCCTCAAAACCGCTTTCAAAACTCGTGTTTCCTTGAAAATCTTCGTCTACATTTTCACCGTCCAACTTCAGCGCGAACCGGTCGCCGGAAGCAAAAAGATTAAAAAAGAATTGATGCTTGTCGTTGAAGTCGTAACCCGTCTTCAACTGATAATCCCAGAAACGCGGAAAGGCAGTGATTGCTCCCGTCTCAAATGACAGGGATCCGATGAAAAGATCAATGTAACTCCTACGTCCCGCCGCATACCAATAGCCTTTTTCGCCGAACCTGCCTTGAAGCAACCCCTCCGAAAAGAGAAGATTGAGATTAAATTTTCCGCGTAAATCTGCTGGACTGCTGTCCTGTGAATAGATATCAATCACGGCTTGAGAATCCACACCATACTCCGCACCGTAGCCGCCAGCGTAGACATCAATCCGATCGATAATTTCGGAACTCAAGGATGAAACGAGCCCACCAAAGTGATACGGGTAACCCACGGGTACCCGGTCGAAATAGTAGAGGTTATCCTCATCGGAACCACCGCGGATATACAGGGCACCGCTAAAATCGTTGGCGACACCAATGCCGGGAATCGCTGGAAGCGCGCGAAGGGCATCACCGGCTGTGCCAGGCAGACGTGTAATTTCCTGTGACTGAATGCTTTTTTTACTGACGGTCTTCGGGGCACTTTCGCCGGTTACCTCGACCCCTTCAAGACGATACTGTGTTGTTTCGACATAGATTTCAGGTGACAGTGTTTCTTCTGCCTTAACAATAATGGGCGTGCGTTGCAACAACTCAGTATCGGGCACCGTGGTAATTAAAGTATAGGTTCCTGTGGGGATATCACTAAAAACGAACGTCCCATTTTCATCAGTTGTCTGGCGTGTGTCGATTTCAACGATGAGAACTTCTGCCCCTGCTAATGCCGCTTTCGTGCTGTTGTTATAGACAGTGCCTTGAATTGATCCTGTTTCGGAAAAGGCGACTGCGGGAATCCAAAATACCATAAGTAGGCAAAAAAGGGTCTTCATGAAAATTGGCAACTCCTATCCGTGTGAGAAAATTGTCTATGATATATTTAACGTAAGTCTAATTTAAGAGTTTACAGCATGTGAGCAGGGAGATCAGTTGCTTCTATTCGATAAAAAGAGAAGGAGAAAACAGAACGTGCGAACGTTATGTAGGTCGTCCCTTGCACCGTGCTTGAGTGTTTTTTGATGTTCTTATGCGAAATTCACGTTGTTCTATAAAAGTATACAATTTTTCTTTTCAGAATTGCCAAAGAAATGTGGGATTTTTGTAGTAAAATAGGACTTACGCATGATGCGATAAATCACATCACTACAAACAGAAGAAACTTTGAGGGATACCATTTTTCAAAAGGAGCCTGGTTCGTAGTAGCGCAACAGCGCAAGTCGCGTGTGGACTTGCGGGACAATGCGCTTTGCGTAAGTCCTGTAAAATCTGCAATGATTTGGACATTCCGGCGCGAGGTAAGATCGGACTGTCACCCTCTGAAATGTTCATATAGTTTTGGATTTTACTATGGATATTTGGAAGGGCGAGCATCTAACCCTAAATGCTCGTGAAGGGCGGGCAGCGGTGCCCGCCTTTCGTGTTTTGAGGTTAGCGCGCAACCGAGTCAGAACCGAGATTTTCCTGAATCCATGCGCGAAGCGGCACATCCTTTTCACTGGGAGATGTAAAGCCGTGCCCACCTGTGCTTTTACCCAAAATCTGTTGGCGAATTGGGTCGGAACGATCCATATAGTGTTCCACCGTCATGTCATCGCGTGGCTGCAGCCAGCGGTAACTGTAGCCGTAAAACAGGACTTTCCGAGTGATGTCGGAACTATTCCGTCCTGCAGCATGCCAGAGCCTGCGATCGAAAAAGACGGCTGTTCCCGGTTTGGCAAATACAGATATCGCACCTTCGGGATCCGCAGTAGGATCATCGGGCATTTCTAATGTATTCGATTTCTGACTACCCGGTACTACAGAGAAATTGCCGCGTCCCGGCACGGATGTATCGGTGAGGAAAAATGCTACCTTCAACGATATCCGCGGTCGCGGCTCACCCTCCAATTCAAAATTGAGCCTGCCGCTGTCTTGGTGCCAACCGAGGCGTTGGAATTTATCGCGCTCTTCTATTGGCAGCGGCGGTAGCACAATCAGATGTGAATGGTAGAGTTTGATGTTCCACCCCAAAATTCCCCAGACTTTCGGAAAGGTCGTGGGCCAATCAAGCAGCTCGATGAAACTATCGTCTCTGCCGACAAAATCGAGGAGGTTGAAACGCGCATCGGACGGGAGCTCATTTTTCCCCAGATGCGCTGCCCCGACTCGGTCAACAGCGGCGACCAACTTATCAACCATCTCCTGTGGGATGGCATCCTCAACCGCAAAGAAACCGTTGTCTTCAAATTGCTGTTTTTCTGTTTCGGTCAAACAGTGTTCCAAACATAGCGGGTTCATTGTCTCTCCTTATAGAAGCGACTTCAGGTCGCGATGCTTTAGTTTGCAAAAGTTTACACTGAATTCAAATTTTGGTCAATACTTATCCACAAGGTAAAATTAAAAAACCGACTCTACTTGTTTTGCTCGCGCGATTGCACACCATCTCCGCCAGAAATTCACGCTGGCACTAAAAAGAAATCCAACCCCAAGAATACCTGCTGTCACAGCACCCACTACCAACTCAGGCTTCGCCACAATACCGTAGATCGCGCCTCCGATGAGCAGGACGGCAATAAAGGCATCTTTCAGACTGTTCTTTTGAGCCCGTTTTTGAAGGAGCCGTAGGTTGCTTAACTTCCGTTGCTTTACATAGTCCGCAAGGGGTTCCACAGGAATATGCACCGACTCGGTAACCTGTTCAGGTGGCACGTCGGACACACACCGAAAACCAATGTTCCCGGCGGCATAGTCTGGTGGGGCATGCAAGCGATTGGCACACCGAAAATAGCGTTCCGCCGTGCCATCACGCACTTCTAACCAGGACCCACCACGCAAGGCTTTGTGTTTATCGTCCATCCCTTGTTTAAGCGGTTTTGAATCAGAATAAGGTTGATACCAATCCGCAGTCCATTCCCAGACATTTCCTGCCACCTCACCGACACCGTAAGGGCTGACTGTCGCAGGACGAACGCCTACAGGCGTGAGGTGTGCTGTCAGAATCTGTAAAGTTTCTGCTGGCGTTTCTGTAGATGCAGATTCATCAGCAACGAAAATATTGCCCCACGGATAAATCCGTCCATCGGGACCGCGACAGGCTTTCTCCCATTCCGCTTCTGTCGGTAACCGCTTGCCTGCCCATTCTGCATACGCCTTGCTATCATGCCAGCTGACGTGGACAACCGGAAGATTTGCCGCTTCAGGTGAGAAGTTCCCATTTGTCCAATGTGGCGGTGGGGGATGACTTGTTTCCTTTACAAAAGCCGCATACGCTGCGTTGGTCACCGGATACTGCTCAATGAGGTATGCGCCGAGAAAACGGACATGCATCGGAGCTTCATCAAGTTTGGCATGCTCTGAGTTGGCTAAAGCAGTCCCATAGAAGGGTTCAATATCAGTGCCCATGATGAACGCCCCCTGTGGAATAAGTTTTAAATTTCCCTTTCTTTTAATTTTCCTTGCGGTTCGGTAAGGCGGGTTTAGATATTGGCGGGCCTTTCCGTATATCCGCCCTCCATTTCATTACGGGCTACGATTTCGTTGCTATTTCTGATTTTTCTTCATCTAAAATTCCACGCCGCGGTTGCATACTTGGTCTCAACCAAGGTTTCCGCCTGTGTCCATTCCATCGAAGACAATTTTCCTACATTAAACGCAATTCCGACTTCAAATGTTTCAAAAACGGCTTGGATGAGTGCGTCTCTCGTTATAGAGCGTCCATCTATGTTGATCGCTGTCGATTTTTCGCGAACGCTCTGTTGAACCTCCGGATCCTTTGAAACACGCGTGAGGATAAACGGAGGCGGCATATCTAATGAGATATACCCTTGAAACATCATCCCGTTCCGATTCCGTCTCACAGAAACGCCTGCTAATTTCTTGTCGTCGGACATAACATCGTGTTCAGCAGGATTCGTCAAACAGATATTCGTCTCTGCCTCGTAGGTCCGGTCTCTAACCGCACGACAGGGATCGCTACCTACAGCATAACACTGCGTGGGGACACCGAGTGTCTGAAATGCGTTGACGAGCGATTGCCCAATGCCTCCATACGCCTCGGAAATACCCATCTCTGCCGCGGTTCGTGGAAGAATGAGCGTATACGTCAATTCCCATCCATGCACGACTGTCCCGCCGCCCGTCATCCGTTTCACCAGTTCGATGCCGTCTGCGTGGCACGCCGCCACGTCAACTTCTGACGCAATATCCTGAAAATAGCCGAAACTGAAAGCCGGGGACGACCATTCATAAAACCTCAGCGTCGGGTTCGGTCGTGCCTGCTGCGCCAGCAGAATCGCCTCGTCAATCGCCATATTCATCGCAGCGGGGTTTGCCGCCATATTCAGGAGCCGTCCGATTGTTTCCATTAGGACACTGATACGCGGCACACCTCAGTTGTATGTGCGTCGCAATACCAGAAATACCCATCCCAGTAAGTCATTCCGTGCGGTTCAGGATGCGGTTCCGGTATCTCAATTTTGTTCAGATGGCTGCCGTCTTCGGGATTGAGATGGAAGATGGCGCGATGGTTCGTCTCAACGCACCAGAGATCGTCGCCTATCCATGCGATACCGTGCGGTCGAACACCGGGCGCAGGGAGCGTGTGAATCACTTTGAACCCGTCTTCGACATCCACCTGATAGATAGTCGCAGAGGGGGGCACTGCTATCCAGAGTTTATTGTCCCGCCACTCTAAGCCGTGGGCACCCGTTTCACCTGCACCCGGCGTGTCATAAGAAGCGAGTGTTTTACCACTTTCTGGATCCGTTGAAAGGATTTCGCAACTGTAGGTGGATGCCAACCAGAGCGTGTCCCCCGTATCCGTGATACCGCTCCCTCTATCGGAACCGGTAGCGAGCGTCTTTTTCACATCCCCCTCATAGGAGACGAGATGCACTTCATTGGTCTGTTGATCGAGAATCCAGAGACCGTCTTCAGTGGCTTGCATTCCGTTGGGTTGTGGGCCCGGGGTATTAAAAACTGTTTCGATTGTCGGCATGAGAAACCTCCATATATTCAATTTGGTTTAGGGTTGATCTTGTTCATTCAATTCACGGGCGTAATCAAGATAGGCGCGAATCTGCATCGCTTTGAGATCTGGGAATTTACCTGATTTATGAAATAGCTGTAATTTCTATCAAAGATTCACCGGATTGTAAAAGGGAAAAGACTTTTTGGAAATTCTGTTGCAGAATCTCACGCATTTGAGCATTTGATGTATTGCCACAAGTTACCCAAACGACCTGTGGTGGGGGCCCTAATTGATTTAACAAGTGAACAAAGTCTTGATCTTTGGTTATTACAACTGCGTTTGCCTCGCGCGCTGCGAAAAAGATGCTTCTATCGTTAGCCTCTTGGAGCCCGAGCCATTCAAGCGAAAAAACTTGCACCCCAAATGTTTCATGGAGCCAAGGGGCGAGGGCCGGAGAAAGCTGCACATCGATCCAAAACTTCATGCGGCAATTACAGGATGATTAATTTTTCGTGAGGCGAATTGGAGACACGCAACAATGTCTTCGTATTCCAGCAGTGGCATTTCATCAAGGATTTCTTGAAAAGAAAGTCCAGCGGCCAGCAAATCTAAGACATCTGTTACCCGAATCCGCATCCCTCGGATACAGGGACGTCCACCGCATTGCTCCGGATTAAAAGTTATTCTGTTCATGGCGTGTATCTCCTTTTTACCATAATTATAATGCATCTGTTGAGAAAATTTCAACCAAATTTAACCTTGATGTATAATGCTATCAAAGATATTTCTATTTCATAATTATGCATATTATGTTATTTTATGCATAATTTGCATATTTTTGGTATATTATGTTATAATTTGGAATGTTATGAGGTTTTTTTAAGGAATCCTTATGCCCACACTTGATTTCAAAGGTAAACAGTTCATTTACGGACACCACCTCACCGTTCCGATCAGCACTATAGAGATAGATGCAGATAAATCCTCTACTGGCGAAAACGATCCATCCCTCAATGATAACCTCATTATTCACAGCGACAACCTGCACGCCCTGAAGGCACTCCTCCCAAAATACGCTGGCAAAATCAAGTGCATCTATATCGATCCTCCCTATAATACCGGCAACGAAGGTTGGGTCTACAACGACAACGTCAACAGTCCCTTAATGCAAGCCTGGTTGGAAAAACACAGTCCGATTGATAATGAGGACTTGGAACGTCACGATAAATGGTTGTGTATGATGTGGCCCCGACTCCATTTATTGCATGAATTGCTATCTGACGACGGTGTAATTTTCGTCTCTATTGATGATAATGAACAACATCGCTTACGGATGCTGATGGATGAGGTTTTTGATGAAGATAATTTTGTGGCGAACCTTATCTGGCGAAAAAAAGCAGGCGGTGGACAGGACACTGAATACTATGCACGTGAACATGAGTATATTTTATGTTATCGGAAAAGTGATGCCTACACTATCAAATTCAGAACCTCACTAAGAACTGAGTCTGAATTTCCTAAAGTCAAAAACGGCCGGAAGTGTAAATTTCTAAAATTGGAAAAATGGGGATCTAATGCCTATCGAGAAGACAGACCAACAATGTTTTATTCAATCCAGGCACCAGACGGAACTGATTTTTTCCCAAAAGCTCCAGATGGGAGAAATGGAAATTGGCGAACACGCCCAATGGCTTTAGATCAAGATCATATCCATTGGGAAAAGAGGAAGGAACTTTGGACTCCCTACGAAGTTATCTATTTTGACGAAATGAAAAATAAAGGTAAGGTGGTCAAGGAACGGACTATCTATTATGACTTGGCAACAACGACTGATGCTACTAATGAACAAAAAGCAATCTTCGGCGAAAAAGTTTTGGATACTAGCAAACCTCTTGATTTAACTAAAGTTTGGACACTATTTGTCAGGTTTACGCCCATTTTTTCAACACACCTGTGATTTTTCTCAAAGTGCCTCACTGAAACGCAACTCACAGAAAATAAACGCGGAGGCATCAAAGGTGAGCCCCAGCGGGGCGGCCTGTGTGTAGAAACCGTGTATCCCCGCAAGGTCTAAGCCCCAGCGGGGCGACAGGTGTATCCTCTAAAAATTGTCCAAAGCTTAGTTGATTTAATCAAAAGGCTCGTTTTACTGTCAACAACTTCTGATTCACTGATTCTTGACTCTTTTGCTGGCACCGGGACCACTGCCCACGCTGTCCTCGCACTCAATAAAGAAGATAGCGGTAACCGAAAGTTTATCCTCATGGAATGCGAAGACTACACCGATACCATCACCGCTGAACGCGTCCGACGCGTCATCAACAATCACAGAACAGGAAGATTACTGCTTCGGCGAAACCGACGACCTCCGATTCTATCTTATCTATGAACCCACACTACAATTTCTGGAAAGCAATAGGTCTGCATTAGATGGAGAACGTGCCGATCAGATTGCCAAAGCCTGCAAAGAGACCGGCAAAAAGGCTTACGTCTATGCCCCGCAGAAATTCATCAGTCAGAAAGAGTTGACAGACATGGGCATCACTTTCTGCCAACTCCCCTATAACATCCATCGCATTGCAGATGCGTAGAGAGCGATTTGCATTGTTCATATTTGACTTGACTGGGCTGTAAATTCATGCTATACTTCTCATATCATTTTTTTAAGGAGGATGGAAGAGATGACACGAAACTATACCGCTGTTATCCAAAAAAGCGAAGGTTGGTGGATCGGCTGGATACAGGAAGTCAACGGGGTTAACTGTCAAGAGCGGACTCGGAAAGAGTTGTTGGTTAGCCTTAAAAGCGGGCTTGAAGATATTTTGGAACTTAACCGAGAGGAGGCAATTCGTCGGACAGAGGGTGAGTCTTTTGAGGAAATTACGATCGCAGTATGAAACGACGAGCGTTAATTCAACACCTCAAAAGGCACGGCTGTTATTTCATTCGTGAAGGCGGTAACCACTCGATATAGGGACGTTCAGAGGATGAGATCAAGACTGCCATTCCTCGACACACTGAGATTACGAATCGCCTAGCGAAGGACATCTGTAAACAATTACGGATCCCACCTCCATAGCCAGGCTGACTTTACACGAGTGGAGATTTCCCCGCATTGTATCGGCATAAGAATGGAGGAAAAGTCATGAATGCGAAAAATCGGCGGAACGTTTTTATCGCCCATGGACATGACCAGCAAGCTATAACAACTGTTGCTAAGTTCGTAGAGACATTAGGTTTAGATGTTGGTTCCTCAAAGTCGATAGAACACGGCATTCGACTTCGCCCGACACAGGAGGTGATGTCCCAAACCCAATAGCATTTCAAAGACCTTTCGGCGTGCGAAAGCACTATCGAAGATGATAAGCCCCCGAGAGAGTTTTGAAGCGATACGTGTCAGAACGGCATCGCCTTTATCGCGAACCGTCTGCGGAACAATGAGTTTCACCCACACCGGAAAAAGCAACCATTGGGTAGGCGTAGCACATAAGAGACCCAAAGCCCCAAACTCATGTCCGTA
>VXPE01000032.1 GCA_009839745.1 Candidatus Poribacteria bacterium | reverse complement strand
CATAAACATAGACCCATTGTGGAAATATCGCTTGAAGATATTTTATCAGATGTGCGGCGAGGGCATCGGGGTCCCAGCTCCCTCGCGACAGGAACTTTGGAAAAGACCCATACCGCGTCTGGGAACCACTCGCTTGGTAAAGTTGCGTCAAGGTGCCTGAACCTGTGTGGGTAATAAATCCATAGATGAACGCTTGGAAAAGCGCAAAGTTTTGGGAGTTGAACATAAACCGAAACTCTGATAGAATACCTTCTAAGTGGAGAAGCAGGTGCATTGTTTCTTTCCTTTCAAAACAAGCGTTATGTTTATGAAAGGATACCTGCTTTTCTGCTTTAATGCATCTTAATTCTTAAAATTGTCCAAACTTTAGTACATAGTAGCGTTATCACGTCTGGATACATTGGCACCACGCATGTGGCGCAATATCGTATTGCCTTATTGCTTCTGTGCCCTCTGGTATTGTTTTGATGCCTGGGAGACAGACTGAGAAGCTTTAATGAGATTCATTCAAGTGTATACGAATGATGTGGAGGTAAATAATATGGTAAAATCAGCAGCAGAAACGCTTTTTGAAAAAGGCTTTAAGCAAGGTTTTCCAATAGGATTGCAGGAAGGCAGAATAATAAGCAAAACAAAAGTTATTCAGCAAGACATTACAAAAAATATTGCAAAAATTGTTGAGCAGGGCGTTGCAATAGGTATTGAGCGAGACATTGCAAAAGACATTGTAAAAGTTATTGAGCAAGCCAAAGCAAAAGTTATTCAGCAGGGCATTGCAAAAGACATTGCAAAAGTTATTGAGCAAGCCAAAGCCATAGGTATTGAGCGAGACATTGCAAAAGACACTGATAAAACTATTGAACAGGGCATTGTAATGGGTATTGAGCAGGGCATTGCAAAAGTTATTGAGCAAGCCAAAGCCGAGATATATCGTGATTGGCACGCAGATTGGGAAAAACGCAGACAGGCAGCAGCAGAAAAAGGACTTCCCTTTAACGACCCGCCGCTACCAAATCCTAATAATAACAACTCTCAAGAATAGGACGTACTATAACGTCTTGTGCTAATTGTTGAAATGCAATGCCGCTATTCGTAATTAAAATTGTGCGCGTGAAAGTGAACTTTGAATGGACGCTAACAAAATCCGCGAAATCCGCAGCATCCGCGAAAATCCGCGATTCAGACGTTATCCTGAATATAAAGAGAGCGGTGTGGAGTGGATTGGGGAGATACCAAAACATTGGAGATATAGTCGGCTAAAGTTTCATCTTACTGAAAATTCTGGTGGTATTTGGGGAGAAGATGATGAATTTGGAAATGGTACTTATATCCTTCGATCGACGGAAATCACAATAGATGGTCATTGGGATTTACAGAACTTAATGAAGCGGAAACTCAGCAAAGAAGAGGCAGAAAGATTTCTGTTAACCCAAGGGGATCTGATCGTGACTAAGTCCAGTGGTAGTCAAAATCACATTGGAAAAACAGGGATCGTTGATGAAACAATCGAGGCTATGCTCGCTTGTTACTCAAACTTTGTTCAAAGGCTTCGACCCCAGAGTTATATCAACAGCAAATTTCTGCATTACTTCATGAACTGTTCTCTTGCCAGAGAACAATATAAGTATCAGAGTGAAACAACTACTGGGTTAGCTAACCTTAATGCCCAATCTATTAACGAGTTATTTATAGCAGTCCCATCCGAACAAGAACAGAGTCAGATCGTCAACTTTCTTGACCGCGAAACCGAACAAATTGATGAACTGATAACCGCAGAACAGCGAAAGATTGAACTCCTCAAAGAATACCGTCAATCCCTCATCTCCGAAGCCGTGACCGGCAAGATAGATGTCCGAAACGAGGTGTAAATCCGTGTCGACGTATACAGAACAGAGATTTGAAGAACACATCGAACACCACCTGAACCAGTCAGGCTATCGGTCGTTACAATCTGCTGACTACGATAAATCCCTCTGCCTGATACCCGATGAGGTTCTTCAGTTCATTCAGGACACGCAACCTAAAGAATATCTGAAACTCAAAAGCCAGTCCGATGGGGAGATACCCCTTAAACTCCTCAACCGGATCAGCAGAGAGATCGAGCATCGCGGGGTAGCGGACGTGCTTCAGAAGGGCGTTAAAGATAGAGGATGCCATTTTCATCTCACCTACTTCCGTCCCGCCAGCGGCATGAACCGCGAGCATCTACGTCTCTACAACCTGAACCGCTTCTCCCTGATCCGACAACTGCATTACTCAAAAAAGAACGAGAAATCGCTGGATATGACGCTCTTCCTCAACGGGTTACCGCTGGTGACGATGGAGCTGAAGAATAGCCTCACCGGTCAGGTGGTGACGGATGCGGAGAAGCAGTATCGGACGGATCGGGATCCGAGGGAACCTCTGTTCCGATTCAAGCGGTGTCTGGTGCATTTCGCTGTCGGCAACGAGAAGGCCTCAATGACGACCCACTTGCAACGCGACAGGACGCGGTTCTTCCCGTTCAATAAGGGCATCGAAAACCCCGTGAACCCGAACGGACACAAGACCGCCTATCTCTGGGAGGACATCCTACAGCCGGATAACCTCATGGAATTAATCAACGACTTCATCCATGAGCAGGAGACCACAGAGAAGGTCTACGATGACAAGATGAAGATGGTGAAAGACGTGAAGCGTCCAGTGCTCGTTTTCCCGCGCTACCATCAGCTCGACGTGATTCGTGAATTGAAAACGGCTATCGTGGCAGAAGGGGTTGGGCAGAACTACCTCATCCAACACACCACAGGGAGCGGTAAATCCAACTCCATCGCTTGGTTAGCACATCTACTGACGCATCTGTATCGCTCCCCGGACGATGACACTATTCACAAAAAAATTCACGGAAACGCGGAACTGCGACGGGTGATTGAAGGCGATAATTCGGAGGATAATAAATGGTATAAGTTCGAGCAGGTGATTGATGAGATTTTGTTGGGTTTCGTCAACAGCAAGTTGGAACTCTACACGAAATTATCGCAGCCGGAGATCAACGCAGCGTTCAAGCGTCACCTCTATCGTGATTATCTTCAGCAGAATCGTAGGTTGGGTTGAACGAACATAGGCGAAATCGGGAAAAGTCAAAAAGAAACCGCGTTTGATCATACACGGCATATTGGAAAGATATCAAGTGAAACCCAACGCTTTTCCGTAAGATTTATAACAAGGCGACTGTCTGAAGTTGGGTTTCACTCGGTTTGTGAGTATATTTGATGCTATATCGTATTTGAGGCGTGTATGGGTTATCAAGATTATCCGTATCAATGCCGTTCAACCCAACCTACAAAGAATTTTGCCTATCATCCCAAGTTTAACGAGATTGGGCAAGCACGGAGCCTGCCCAAACGATGAATTGTATGAATTGTATTTTGAAAATGGTTGAATTTTAACAAGCACGTTTCATTACTCGTGCTTGCTGGTATTAAGCGGTATTAAAGTGCTGTCTGGGCTCATGGATATCTGGAAAATTTGACGAGCACGCTCACCCAAAAGATGGAGAGTACTATTAAAAAGTTCATTGGATGTTCCTTTCTCGATTTCTCAAGATATTTTATTTTTCTATGAAATATGATGACGTGTTTTGTAATACGTTATCTCTGTGAAAAGGTAACAAAAATTTGCTTTTGTAGAAAGTTTGTGATGAATGATGGATACCGGTGGTGTGTCGGGAATCGGAGTTCCCTCCTGCAGAAAATCTTGACATTGAAGTGCGTATACCATATAATTCCCCTGAAGTTGACACGAAGGTGTTGAAAATCAAATTTATAGGGGATCCGAAAAATAAATGGGCATCTTTGTAGCATAGGAGACCGTTAGCCTGTGCCAGCGTGAGACGTAACCTCACGATTTATCCTATGATACGAGTGTCCAAATAATTACGGGATCTACTATAATTTCAAAGTGGGACACGAGGGTGTGGAACACTTTGAAAGCGAGAACTAATCATCCAGTTACTAACCCATGAACCCATCCCAAACACAGAAACACTCCCAAGAATACTTAAAGCGGTGCAGACACCCTGAGATTCAGGCACTCCAACCCAAAGTAGAGAATACCGAGGATATGTGGATACCCACCTCCGAACAGCTACAGCAACTCTTAGCGCAGAAACTCCCATATCCAGATAGGTCTGTTTTCCGACAGACCGCGAACGGTTGGGAATACGAGACCTATTTTCGGGAATGGGCAGCCGATTACGGCACCTATATTGATACACACCGACAGTTTGTTGGAACCAACGCAGAAACCGTGCTTTTACAAGTGTTAATGACACTCCTGGGTATTGGGGAGCGATGGATGGTGTGATGTGTATGGCGAAGTTTGCAACAGAGACGAAAGAGAGGACAACACAATGACATTTGAAACCTTAATGAAGACAATTAATAGTTATGGGAGGGCAGGTCTTGTTGATCTGAAGACAGTGACCGCACTTCTGAACAACGCATTTGGGGATTGGCTCGCTTCACAAGGTGTGAGCCGTGTTGACCTGCTGACACCTAAATGTTTGTGGTTTACTGTGCAAGGCCAATTAGAACAGACACATACCGTCCCGGGAATTGAATTACATGACCGGTTTTTCGTAGTTGATAGAGATACGGTGAAGGAAAAAAATGCGGAAGCAATAGCGGATGCTCTCAAATGCTATAGTTCAGATGGCGATGGGGCTTACGTCTGGATCGTTCCCGATGGCTATATGGCGGCATTAACCCCGGCGGAAAAAGAATGGGAAGCACATGGCGGCGGATATTTTTCGCATGAATCTATATGTATCTCCAATACCGCTGATAGCGATACACGCTGTCTCTTAGAAGTGCTTTATGAGGATCCCGCGTTAGAAAACGTCTCTTGTGAATTCAAGGTGCCGGCGCATCGTTCCGTGCATTATCGGCTGGATCAGCTGAAGCGTGAGGACGGCGAACCCCTCATCGCCAAAGATGCCCCTGTGAGTTACAAGATCACGAGCCGAGACACACGGGTTGTCGTCCAAGGTTCGCGAATCCTAACCAGTGGTGAAAACAGCGTGTTTGCGAGTTTCGGCACGGTTATGGCGTGGTGCCCGCAGTAGAGAATCTCTTTATGCTTTCTGTTTCGGGTTCCAAAAGGCGCAAATTACTGCCGTAATCGGGATCGCAAGGACCAGTCCCAGTGTTCCAGCGAGCAACCGGACAATCTCAGCAGAGACAACACCGATACTCAACATCTGCACGGGGGGTGATTTGAAAAAGTCCAAATTCGGTGCTGTAACTGTAACCACAAGCAGCAACTCCACACCGAGATAAGCGAAAACCAACGTATTCACCATCGTCCCGAGAATGTCCGTCCCAACGTTCAAACCGGAAGCGATGAGCCGCCACGTCGGCATGTTCGGATTCGCCTTGCGGATTTCCTCCATACTCGATGCCACCTCAATCGCGCCGTCAACAGCGACACCCAATACCCCCATCAGCATCCCTGCCAAGAGGATCTGCACGAAATCGAAGGGCGGTGTGCGTGTTGCCTCTACGATGTCCGCTGAAATTGCGTTCTCTAACCCAGAAAAATGGAGATGTTGCTGCGCAAACAGGACAATCAAACCCGCGACCAAGATACCCCCCATCGTTCCAAGCACCGCTGAAAAGGTCTTCCGGCTCGGACCGATTACGAATACCAGCGACACAAACGCCACGACACCGGAAGTCAGCGTTACAATGAACACCGCGTTCGCACCCCCCGAAATCAGCGGCAGCATGAAGAAGTAGATAACGCCGGCAGAAATCAGCATTGCACACGCTGTCCGTATCCCCTCGATCCTTCCGACGAGGATAATGAGGAGGAGCATCCCACCCACTATCCAGATCAGAAATCGGTCTCTCCCGTAATCTTGAACGATGTTGACGAGGCCCACCTGTTCAGGGCTTCCAGCAACACGACAGAGAATAACGTCTCCCGGGTCCGCGGGGATACTCAGCAACGGCATATTGTGGTTCACGATGTTGCGTAACACCAAGCGTCTACCTTTGTACATCCCGCTCAGCATTTCCACTTCAAGGATATGATGTTCGATTTTCGAGGCATAGACATTGAGAGCGTTCTTTTCTCCATCCTCTATTGCCCGGATACTATAGGTCTGCTCATATCCCATATCCGAAAGGAGCCAGCGACTGTCCTTCCATGGTTTAACCGAAACCGTGAGTTCGTCTGAAAGCGGGATTTTATAGTTATCGAACGCCTCACGCAAAACCTTCGGAACCGTCCGATTGTCCAGATCACTTGCCGCACTACTGTCAATCTCAAAAAGGAAATTCCCACTCGATTCAAGCAATTGAACGACTCTACCCTTCGCGTATTCCGATTTACCAATAGTATTCCCATCTGCATCCCTTTGCTCCAAAACCGTCGCGGAGAGTTCATGTGTGCGGTAATACACCAGAATCGTGCCGATCAGAACGATAGCCATTGCGATAGGGACAGCAATTCGCGCTTTACTACGCGGCGGGTCGGCGCGGAACAATTCCTCCAATTCTTCTTCTGAGGGTAAGTCCTCGTGAATTTCGGATCTGTCTACCTGCGTGTACTGTGTGAGGAATCCAGCAACCGATGCCGCAATTGGAACCGTGAGCACCAACCCGATAGTTCCCACAACGGCTTGGACAATCGCAACCGATGTGGCTTCATCGTTGACGAGACGGAGAAATGGATAGAGGATACCGACTTCAGGGAAATCAATACGTGGCAGTAACATCGTCATCATGTGTGCCCCGAGGTAGGCAAAGATGAGCGTATCCGCCATCGTTCCCATAATGTCTCTGCCGACATTGAGACCAGCACGGATCGCTTGTTGAACCGTGATGTTCGGATTCACCTGCTTGACTTCATGGACGCTTGAAGAGATGGACATGCTCACATCCATCATTGCACCGACCGCCCCTAAAATGATGCCAGCAGACAAAATACCTGTGAAGTTCCAGTGATGCGATGCAGGGGTCCGCCATAACGCCACGCCGAGTTCCAAGAAACCGAATTCCTGCGCTAACCCCGTCAATGCCAGCGCATGTTGGCTCAGGATTGATAAGATGCCAACAGCGGCTAAACCCCCAAGCGTCCCAAGGACACCAGAAATTACCTTAAAACTGAATCCTGTAATGAGGAGGAAGGTCGAGAACGTGAGTAGGGTGGCAATTAAAAGAGCGACTGCGATTGGGTTGTAACCGCTGATGGTCAGCGGCACCAGGAGGTAAAGCACAGCGAAAGCGGTGACAAACAGGGTCAGAATCGCACGGACCCCTTTCATTCCGGCGACAAGTATCATCAAGACCCCTAACGTCCCCGCCAGGTATAGCAGAAACGGTGTTCGGAAGTACTCGCGCATAGATACAGTATCAATTTTCGGGCGCGTCGGGTCTCGGAGCGGGATGTCGAGGAACAAAACATCCCCTTTATGTAAAACACGATCGCCGAAGGCACGTCCCGTCCAAACGTTATTCACCTGAACCATCTCTCCACGAAACTGTCCAGAGAGGATACGGACGGATAAAACCTGATCTGCCTCGTCGTTTGTGTCTATTTTAACAACGCGCCCCAAGCAGACCAACACCTGCAACGCACCGTCGTGCGTCACCTCCGCGAACCGATAGAGTTTTATGTGCAACGCCGCAACGCTCAATAGGATGAGCAATATGGTAATAATTTTAATGTTTCTTTCGCGCATGTTTGTTTTTATATTCCCCAAAATTTGTGAATCAGATCGAGCGGATCCCATTAATTAATCTGTCTTCGCAAATAATATGCCAAATAGAAACACGGTCAGCTGCCGATCCGAATGTTGAAACTGCACAAATTCGGGCATCTGATCGAATAAATTGCCCCCATCCGTGCAGTCCGGCACACTCCCCCGCGGACCGGTGGATCAGAGGTGCTTCCGAATATTTTCAGCAACACTCCGTGGAATGCCTTTCACAGAGAGTAAGCCATCTAAACTCGCTGCTCGGATCGCTTCAATTGAACCGAAATGCTGGAGCAGTGCCTGTTTCCGTTTCGGACCGAGGTTCGGAATCTCGTCAAGCACCGATACACTCAGCGATTTCTGACGGAGGCGCCGATGATACGTAACCGCAAACCGGTGCGCTTCATCCCGCAACCGCTGGATCATCTGCAAAGTTGGGGTATCCTCTCGCAATACAATTGGTTCCGATTTACCGGGAACGAAAATTTCTTCAATTCGCTTTGCAAGTGCAATTAACGGAATATCGGGGAGCCGAGATGACGCGAAGGGTTTCATGGCGGCTTGTGCTGCGCTCAACTGCCCTTTCCCACCGTCAATCAGCATCAAATCCGGGAGTTTATTAAATTTTTCATCGTCTGCAAGGGCGCGACGGAAACGGCGGGTGATGACCTCTTGCATCATCGCGAAATCGTTCTGTCCTTTAACGGAGCGAATCTTGAACCGACGGTATTCGCTTGAAGTCGGTTTCCCATCTTCCAAGACCACCATTGATCCGACCGCAAATCTGTCGCCGAGATTGGAAATATCGTATGCCTCAATGCGTCGGAGCGGATGTTTTAATCCAAGCAATTCCTGGAGTTCAACGAGTGCCGGCTCCACACCACTACTATAAACCACGTTCTGTTCACGCTGCGTCAGAAGGATCTCGGCGTTTTTCGTTGCCAAGATTTGCAACTTTCGGAGTCTACCTGCCCTCGGAACGTGCAGTCCAACGCGGTTGCCCTGTTTCTCGCTAAGCCAATTTTCAATGAGTTCCATTGATTCAATCGGCATCGGCAGGACAACTGTTTTTGGCACAAAAACAGCGTTTTGATAATACTGTGAAATGAAGGCACTTAACGCGGTAGCGAGCGACTCTGGGTCGGCATCGTTGAGGTAGTAATGTTCGCGTTCAAGGAGCTTCCCATCTCGCACCCGTAGGAGTTGCACACAGGCAATCTCTGTCTTCGCAGCGATACCGATGACATCCTCATCCGCGGCGGAAACACTATCCATATTCTGTGTTGTAATCGCTTGTTGAACGTCTTTAAGCGTATCCCGATACTTCGCTGCTGTTTCAAAGTCGAGTGCCTCCGCAGCGGCTTGCATCTGCTCCGTTAATTCTTTGACCACAGCCTCTGTATTTCCACTTAGGAACTGACACACTTTCCGAACGATCTCATCGTAGTCTGATACATTAATCTTATCTGCACAAGGACCCGGACAGCGTCCAATATGATAGTCGAGGCACACCCGATATTTATTCCCGACTTCCGCGAGGGGTAAGGTACACGTGCGGATAGGAAACAACTTCGTCAACTGTTTGAGGGTCTGGCGGGTTGAGCGCACATGGACAAACGGTCCGAAGTATCGCGTCCCGTCGTTTTCGGCTTTGCGCGTGATCTGGATACGGGGAAAGGCTTCGTTGACGGTCACGCGTAGATACGGATAGCGTTTATCGTCTTTCAGTTTCACATTGTAGCGCGGTTGATGCGCCTTAATCAGGTTATTTTCTAAGATGAGTGCCTCTACCTCAGTCTCTGTGACAATGTAGTCCACCTCGGTAACATACCGCATCATCTGTGACGTCAACGCGGATGTAAATTTCTCACGAAAATAGGAGCGCACGCGAGTTCTTAGACGAACCGCTTTCCCGACATAGATGACAGTGCCGTCGGAGGCTTTCATGAGATAAACCCCCGGCACATTCGGAAGCGACTGCCACAATTCAGGCAGAGCCTGTGTTTTTCTGGTCTTTTCGCGTTCTTCTGCCTTCATCTTTTAATCTCTCATAGACCGCCCGATAGATATTCCTGCCTTCCAAAACATATTTCATTTCAAAGTTGGTTGGGATACCCTGATCTGGACTGCGGTTTGTTTTCACAGGACGCAACAATGATAAATCGGCGAGACGCTCCTGAATCTCTTGGAAATATTCCTCATAATCCGTGGCAATATAAAGCCTGCCTCTATTGGGTTTGAGGGTGCGTGTCAGCGCGGAAAGAAAGTCTTGATTCCGAAAAATCCGTCGTTTCCGCTGTCGCTTTTTGGGCCATGGGTCCGGAAAGTAGATATGGTATGCTTGAACCGATCCAGTCGGCACGTACCGCGTCAAAAAGTAGTTGGCATCTGTCCACGCAAGACGAACATTTGAAAACGTTCCTGACGCTCTATCCACACCGAAATGTCGTATATGCTTTTCAAACCGTTCCTGCGTCAATGCGACGTACTTTTGTGCCCGTTCGATGCCAATGTAGTTGACCGTTGGATGCCGTTTGGATGCTTCGAGCAGGAAACGCCCTTTCCCGGATCCGATCTCTATTTCTACCGAATGTGGGTTCCCGAAGAACGCTGCCCAATCAATCGGCACAGGAAACTCACCTAACGGCACAGCACACGCCGTCACGATGTCGATGATTTGGGAGTGGACAGTTGTATTCTGGTAGTAAAGGTCGTTGTAGTCGGGGTTTTCACGCATTCTTTTAACTTACCTTGCCGTTCGTTTAGGGCATCTTTGGAAATAACGCTCTTTTCTGTATATTCAGTCCGCCCGTTGGTTGGGCTTACGCGCGTTAGCGATATTTCATAGTGGATCAGAAAAATAGGTGGATATTTCAGGCCAACTTCTTGCCGGCAACCGATCGCAAACTAAACTTCTGACAAGAATTTGTGAAGATGCGTTTTTACCAAGTTGTCCTGCGGTTGATACCCCAGAACCTCGACCGCTCCACTTATGTCGAGATAGCTTTGCTGATACCCGTCAGAATTCGCCGAGCGTCCGTAGGTAATCAAATATTTGACGGGCCCCTCGTAGTCCACAGCCAGTCCGAAGAGTTGCACACAATCTCGTGGGGTCAGCAACGTGCTGCAGTGTCGTATCCCACTCGGTTCGTATGTGCCGTTGAAAGTCCCGATGCGGAAGCTAATGAACCGCATATCGTGTGCATCGACGAGATAGCGTCCTGCGATCTCTGCCATACCCTTCATCGCGCCATACCAACCATCGGGACGAAACTGATTACCTGTTGAGAACCGAGGCGGAGAATTCAATCGCTCATTCCATCCAGAAACATGATTTGTGCTCGCATATATAATCTTCTGAATGCCGCCTTCGCGTGCGGCTTCAAACAGGGTCATTGATGCCCCGATGTCGCTGACTTCACCAGGCACCTTGCCGAGTGAGTCTTGGCGGACATACGCCAGATGGACTAAAATGTCCTGATCGCGACACAATTCTTGCATCGCCGCGTAGTCCCGGATATCTGCCTGCACTGCACGCGAGGTAGCACCGGTAATCGGGTTAATATCCATCAACGTCAGTGTGTATATATCCTGTTGTTCCCATGCTTGCCAGAGCGCACTGCCGACTGTGCCAGCCGCACCGGTAATCAGTACCCGTTTTTTCATGTTTTAATTATTCCTTTTCCAGTGCCGCCATAATATCGGCGTGCACGGCTTTCGGATCCGCCACCGGTTGGACGTAGAACCGATCAATCGCTTGTCCGCCCAATCCTGAACATTTACACATCTCAACGTTCAGTCCGAGTTTTGCTAAGATACCACTGAAGTAGTGGAGAAATCCAACTTTCTCTTCACCGACGACGACAATTTCTGAATAGTTCCGTGCCGTCTCAACGCTCACATCGTCAACTTGCCAAGTTTCGGCGAGATTGACGTAGTGCCTCTCAAAAACCTGTTCAAGCGTCATTTCCTCTGCGAGGAGTCCGCGGATGTCAAAATCGAGGTCCCGTTTGAGCTCCTCATCAAGCGGCATCGGTTCTCCCCGATGATGCAGCGGTTGATGAACGAGTCGATAGATTTCAAGTTCAATGTTGG
Source organism: Candidatus Poribacteria bacterium (assembly GCA_009839745.1). NCBI lineage: Bacteria > Candidatus Poribacteria > Candidatus Poribacteria bacterium. Next base: position 12,814 of record VXPE01000032.1, on the reverse strand, counting down.
TATCCTGTTTCGTGTAAACGCGGGCATCTCGGACATCTATACCGTTCGCAAAAAAGAGACCGCTCACCGTGTGTAACTTTCCAATACGGCTCGGACTACAGAGGTGCAATTCAGTAAACCCAGGTCGATCGACAAATTGGATGATCCCTGTGCTGGGGGTTGTGCCTGTTTCTGTAGACACCGCTTCGGAAACCTGCGAGGTCATCTTTATGTGCATGGCTATCTCTTCAGGAGAGACACTGATACGGTAAGAAATCGGCATGTGATGAAGAAACTGCTGGAACTCTTCAACGGGGGCGAAGGCACCCCACTGTGTTTCTTCCTGTCCAACAAAGCGCGTGCGAACCACCTCGTAGAGACTCTTCAGATTGTGTTTAACGACATGACTGAAGTTCTGCGAACCGTTCGCTTTGGAATCGCAATACGTGAGTAGATACAGAGCCGTCAAACGTTCTAACGAGTTAACCTTCTTGCAGAATTCGGAGATCGTGCTTTCATCCCAATGATGATAGCGTGCCAACGCTATCATGGTCAAGTGTTCTCGGATGAGAAAGCAAATGTCATCCGTCTGCTGTGCGTTGAACCCAAATTCGGGTGCGATACGTTCCGCTTTTTCCGCACCGGTTGCCGGATGGGTAGGATCGGGTTTATCTATATCGTGCAGGAAGAGTGCCATATAAAGTGGCGCCGAATCTGAAAGTGAGCGAAACGCCGTATTGAGCTCCTCTAATTCGGAAGTTGGAGACGGGGCTATCGGTGAACCGAACCCCCCGCCAGCCCCAAACGGACTGCTCGGTTCCGTTCTTCGAATTTCATCGAGATGTCCAATGGCAACGAGTGTATGTTTCCCGACTGTATACGGGTCAAGACTTCGTTCGCTCCGCGTCATCATCGCCTTTTCAAAAAGTTCTCCGCCTTCTCCGAGATGCGACAGGATATTGAGTCTGTGCAGGCGTGTGAGGGTCTTCTCTACATCCCCTGGCATATTTATCAACTCTGCCATCCGGTGCTGGAAAGAATGCCAATCAAACGCATGGACATACCGAGATATGAAGGTAGCAAGGGAAGCATCAATCTCAAAATCGTATTGTTGGAAGTAGGTGAAAAGCGTAAAAAGTTCATTTGCATCGAGTTCACCGAAGTTATTGTCGATGCAATACAGCATTTCTGTTCTGACCGCGAGGACCTCTGAGACAGGAATCCCGTTGGCTAACATCTTTCGGATCAGCAGTTCTGCTTTGAAATGCAGATATTTTGCCATCGCGTAATACGCTGCCATGAACGCATAGCGTCCCTCCTCGGTTTCATCTGCAAAACCGAGGACCCGCGCGATCTGTGCTTGGAGTTCATCGCCTTTTTCAGGGTGATAGGTGAGGTCGTCATGCGGCGCATCAGCGAGCACATGAAGGAGGTTCCGCACCTTGAACGTGAAATCCAGAGATGGGATGAGTTGTTCGTCATCGTAGCGTTCGTAGAGTTCAGGGATTGAGGTGAAATCCGGAAGTCCGCATATCCAGAGGGCATACTGAAGGGTGCGTAGCCCACCGCGTCCCGTTTTCACATTCGGTTGATTCAGATAGATCGTATCCTCAGACGCTTCAAAGGCATCTGCTTTTGATTTCAGCAGATCCAGCACAAGCGAAATATCCGATTTCCCGGCATATATCTCTTTCCGGAAACGCTCGGTCAGTGAGGCATTGCCAGCGATAAACCGCATGTCAATCAACGCAGCCATATCCTGATAGTTCCATTGGGCTATATCTGTCAACGGACGATAGATAAAGCTGAACTCAAACCCCGGAATTACTGAATGAAGGCTGTCGAAAAAATCGTAGAACCATCGGACCAGTTCAAGGGTGCTTTCATCGTAGATATCTTCTAAGTCGACAGAGGATGTATAAACAACGTCTACATCCGAAAAATAGCACAGTTCATTTCTGCCGTAACTGCCCACTCCATAGAGGGCGATATCCGGCATCCATTCCTCCAATTCCGTTTCTAAGTCGCTTATGACAATGTCTGGCAATTGCTTCAGCACGTCTATCTGCTTCTGGTATTCGTTCCGAACCTGAAAAGAGGCTGCTTCATAGACCTTCTGAATGACTGTATCCCACATCGCCGCATGAATTTTGCAAGCCGAGAACCCGTTTTCGCCTTTCAAGATGCGGGCTTTTAATTGTTCCCGCTCCGCTTGAATGAAGGCAGCTAACTGTTTTTGCAAATCATCAAAAGACGCGTCCAGGTTCGGTACATAGGCACTGATGCGTTTTTCACTCTGTCTATTTTCCATTTTCTTCTTGTCTCCGATGTATCAGAGCAATCCAATTGTTGCAGCGTCCGCTTGAAATCACGAAGTGAATAAATATTTTCCATTAAGCTAATTATATTCCAAACACCGAAAAAAAACAAGCGTGTTTTTTGGATGACCGTCTCTCACTGGCGCGCTTCTTGATTGCCTTATTTTTTCTTGACACACTTTTGGGGACTTGATAACATACACCATCAGGGGGTCTAAAAATGCGTGACACCAAATATCGCGTAGCCATCATCGGGTGTGGACGGATGGGGCAAAACTACGCGGAAGCATACACCACTTATCCCGACACAGAAATCGTCGCCATCGTCGATGCCAACGCACAGCGACGCGATGTGCTCGGTGCCCGCTTTGACGTTACTGCGCTTTATCCAGACGTAGAGACCTTATTGCGCGAGGTAGTCCCGGACATCGCAGTGGTCGTCACACCCACGAAATACATGAGAGATGTCGTAGTTGCGTGTGCCGAAGCCGGGGTCAAAGGTATCTCTACCGAAAAACCGATTGCCGGACGTTTACAAGATGCCGACGTGATGGTTAAAACGTGTGCTGACCGAGGCGTGATATTTGCTGGCGGCAACCTGCAGCGAGCAATGAATGAGGTCCAAGAGGCGGCATCTCGGCTCCACAACGGTGAATTTGGGCACATCAGAGGCGCGAGCGTTCATGGGTTCGGTGGCGAAATTTCTGGTGGCGGCTGTCAACACATCTCTGTCCTACGTCTCTTCACCAATGCTGAGGTTGCGGAAATCATCGCGTGGGGAACCCCTCCTGAAGCGTTAGAGGCGAAAACCGATGAAGGTCTCATCATCAACGGGCGTTTTCTGCTGACGAATGGAGTGGAATGCAGCGTCTTCGGAACCCCAACGCCTTGCCGTGGCGTAGACATTTGGACAGACGAATGCCTCGTCCGATGGGACTGGAATCCACCTGAAATTTTCAAAGGTTACGACCCACACGGCAATCGCGTTCAAGTGAATCCTAACTATAGCCCGTATCCGTGGAGTGAATTCGGTTACCTCACCGGTTCCATTCGCTCCTTCTTAGCGGCTGTTGACGGCAACGGTCACCCGTGGATTACGGGCGCGGATCTCCGACAAGCGTTGGAGGTTGCTATCGCTGCAAAACTCTCCGCGACCCGAAACGGTGCCCCCGTCAAACTTCCGCTTGAGGACAGATCTTTAGTGCTTTATCCGCGTCCGTATCGGTGGCTCGGCGGGGATGCAACAGGTAGACCTCAGAGTGTCTCAGAAGCAAAGGGCTAAAGTAGTAGTCTATCCATAACAGGGGAGCTAATAATGAACGAAGATCAAAAATATCTCTTCGATTTGACCGGATACCTCATCATCGAAAACGCTTTGACGGCGGAAGAGGTTGCCGAGTGCAACGCTGCCATCGACCATCACATTGAAGGACTTAGGGAACGAGACACCTCTCTATCGGGCGGCTCAGCAGCGCTCGCTGGCACGGCACACCGACTGGACATGGGCGGTATGCTCGCATGGGAAAAACCTTGGTGTGAACCGTTCCGAAATTTGCTCGTCCATGCCAAGATTAAACCGTGCCTTGAAGAAATTTTAGGCAAACAGTATCGACTGGATCACGGTCCGGGTTTAATCGCCATGGAAAAAGGCACGGAAGGCGGCACTTTGCACGGTGGTGGGATTGAACGTCCCAATTTCTCCGAAGCCTACTTCTTCAAATACGGACGCATATACACAGGTTTGACTGTCGTCGAATACATGCTTGCTGACGAGGGACCCGGCGATGGTGGTTTGGCAATCATACCGGGGAGTCATAAGGCGAACCTTCCGTGTCCCAGTATCATGAAACGATACGAGCAATATCAGAAGCATGTGCTTGAAGTCAATGCCAAGGCTGGCGATGCCGTAATTTTCACCGAGACTTTGACACACGGCACACTTCCGTGGAAAGGCAGCCATCAACGACGCGCACTGCTCTACAAGTTCAGTCCTGGATTCCAGTCTTACGGCGTAGGGGCACACCAGATTACCTACCCTGATTACATTGAGGATATGTCCCCTGAGCAACGCGAAGTCATGGAAGCACCTCACATCCGGCACTAAGGGAAAAAGCAGTCAGCAATCGGTATTATGACTGAAAGATAAGAACGGAAGGTTCACTTTTCCAACCTTCCCGGTTTCTTCTATTCTCTCTGGTAACTGACAACCGATAACTGATGACTGATAACAATTTGAAGGAGAAAACGATGTCGAAACTACGAGTTGCTGTCATCGGGTGCGGCGGCAGGGGCCGTGGGCACATGAAGATCCTTTCGGAATTTGACGATACCGATCTCGTTGCCGTCTGTGATCCTGTCGAAACGGCGCGCGACACCGCCGCCGACCTGTTCAATGTCTCAGCGAAGCACGAGAGTATCGAGGCGTTACTGGACAACGAGACCTTGGATGCCATCTTTGTCGCGACACCCGCACACCTCAACGGCGAGGCGGCACTCCCCTGTTTTGAGCGTGGTGTCCATACGCTTTTGGAGAAACCACCGGGCATGAGTGTCGCAGAAACAGTCGCTTTACGGACTGCAGCAGAACGGACCGGGGCGAAAGGGATGGTGGGTTGGAACCGCCGCTTTCACCCGATCATCGTCGAAGCGAAACGCCAAGTGACCGCACGGGGTCCCGTGACACAAATCGTCGGTGAATTTCACAAGAGCATTACCCGATTGGCGCAAGGAAACAGATTTCCAGAACACTTGATGGACAACATGTTTCTGGAAACACCCATCCATGCCCTTGATGCAATCCGCGCCATCGCCGAAGCCGATGTTCAGGAAGTTCATAGCGTCGTTCAGCGGACCATCTCAGATTACAAAGATGTCCACGCCGCACTTATCCTGTTCGATAACGGCTGTGTCGCCCAACACATTGCCAACTACACCACGGACGCTCGCCTTGAACGCTATGAGATTCACGGCAGAGACATCTCCGCTTATCTTGAAGGCGTCTCCCAAGGAACCGTTTTCTGTGATGGGGGGCAACACAAACTCACCGAGGCAGGCACCGGTGGCACTGTTGAGCAAAACAGATATTTCTTGGATTGTGTCAAATCCAATACGCCGGTTTCGTTCCCTGCTGCGAATCTCGACGAGGCTGTGAAAACCATGGAACTCGCCGACGCAATCCTCAGTGGATTGCGTTAAGATAAGCTAGAAAAATGGTAGCCTGCAACACCGGCGCAGGCGGATAGATGGAACGCACGTCAAAGTTCAGACGCGCGTTGTTCCTCCGCAAGGAAAATTAAAAGTCCGCAAGGAATAATTAAAATATGCCAACGCTTGATGAACACTTTGAAGCCTATAAAACCGAGGGTTTCACAATCTTTGAGAAGGTTTTTGACGAACCCCAGATGCAAAGGTGGCGGGAGAAACACCGAGAACTCTCCGCAGCCAACGAGGGACAAGCATGGTTCGGAAACACCCTTGAATTGGCACCCGAACTGATGTGGCCCGCTGTCTCGCATCCGACAATTCTTGAATTCGTAGAAAAGGTGATGGGTCCCTTTGTGCAATTAGACAACCTCACACTTGCTGCGTTTGCGTCAATGGAAAAAGAAAAAGCGGAGGGCAGGGTCTCTGGTTGGCACCGGGACCGCTGGGCACACGTTCCTTTTACCGATGCCTATCACCGTCCGAACGCCATCAACGCTATATCCTATTTGCAGGATTTAACCGATGAATACGGACCCCTCCGTGTCATTGTCGGTTCACATCGAAAACCCATTACTATGGAAGATTCACAACGGAGTGTCCCACATCCCGACGAAACACTCGTCCACATGAAAGCCGGCGATGTCGTCATCACACATAACGGACTCATCCACTCCGGGACACCGAATACCTCTGGAAACTTACGCTACTTCTTCAGTATCTATTATAATCTAACATGGCTGAAACACACCGATCATCACACGGGTCCGCATACCCAAAAGTTGTTGGAGACTGCAAAAGCTACCAATAATCATCGACACATGCGACTCCTCGGTGTGGACGAGCAACTCCAACCCCGATGCAACTCCGGCTTCCTCCGTGCAGACGAAGAACGCTGGGAAGAGTGGACAACCGCCGACCGTGACGCAATTAAGGAGGCATAACCGATGGCAACTCCGAGCGTAGTGCCACCAACACTCAACGTCGAACTGGATCACCAACTGCAACAAGAGGTCAACTTCTTCCTCAACTGGGGCTATCTCGTCGTTGACAACGCCGCGACACCAGAACAGATTGAAGCGTTGCGTGAGGCACTCGATGAGAGTTACGAACGCAATAACAAGAGCCAATTCATTGGTGAACTTCTTGAGGAAGACGATCGGTTCGCGTTTCTGTTAGACAATCCACCCGTCCTAAAGCGAATGGAAGCCATATTGGGGACGTGTGTCCAACTCCACAGTGCAACGGCACGCATTACGGAACCCGGAACGCCGGATCAGCATTGGCATCGCGATGGTCCCTGGCCCGTCGCACCCAATGGAACGCCTTATGGGAGTCTCCCCGCGCAGATTAACTGCGGTTATTATCTCGACGAGGTCACCGATGAAAACGGTCCTACCGTTATCCAACCCGGCAGCCACAGGGCACCCTTCCGTCCGCCACCCACACCTGTCGAATTGCCCGATGAAAAGCGTGTGCTCGTGTCCCCCGGACAAGCCGTTATGTTCGACGGATGGACCTGGCATCGGGGCGCGGCTAACAATTCCTCAAAATGTCGACGCGTCTGCCTCATGTGCTACCAGAACGCGTGGATGAAGTCGCGTGAACCCTTCGATGGTCCTCGCGTCACAAAACTCCGAGAAGAAGGCACACCGCAGCAGCAACTCTTACTCGGTGCAATCCCGAAATGGTAATATAGTTAGCTGTCAGATTCAGAGACATGGAAACTATATTGTAGCATAATCTGTTAGATTGTGCCGTTCTAACGAGACGGGTAGCCTGCAACACCGGCGCAGGCGGCTCTACGGAGAGGTGCTTGATCTATCAGACCCACCTGACCGAACCGCAAGGAACGATTAAAAAGCCTGCAACACCGGCGCAGGCGGCTCTACGGAGGGGTGCTTGATCTATCAGACCCACCTGACCGAACCGCAAGGTAAAATTAAAAAACCGCAAGGAAAATTAAAAAAATGAATCTCGTTTATATTGTTATCGATACACTCCGCTATGACTACATCGGCGCAAACGGAAACGACTGGATAGAAACCCCCAACATAGATCGGTTCGCCTCGGAAGCCTTAGCTTATGACTACGCCTTCTGCGCCAGTTTCCCAACGATTCCCTACCGCACTGATGTCATCACTGGACAATACGGGGCACCCATCCATCCGTGGAAACCGCTCCGACACGAACGCCAAACCCTACCGTGGACGCTTGCAGAAAACGGCTACGCCACGCAGCTCATTCACGATACACCCCACCTTGTCAACGGCGGACATAACTTCGATTGGCCCTTCCACGCATGGACCTTCGTTCGAGGTGCTGAAGTGGACAGGGACTGGATCACGGATACCGTCGTATGGCCCGATAACTGGACGCGTCAACCCCTCTTTGATTGTATTGACGACAAAGCCGCTGAATCGGGGATGCTCCGCAGCTACGCACGCGCAAACAGAAACCGAAAAAAACCTGAAGATTGGAACTGCGCAAGACTCTTCAACACCGCAGCGCAATTCCTTAAAGACAACGCCAAGCGAGACAATTTCTTCCTCTGGGTAGACTGCTTCGATCCACACGAACCCTGGGACGCACCGCTTGAGTTCATGAAAAAATACGATACCCGTCCAGGTTACGACGGACGCGTTGATCCGCGCAGCCTCGGGGCACGGGGTAATGCGAAACTCTCAGATGAAGCGAGACAGCACATCAAAGCACAATACGCCGCGAAAACGACATGGATGGACCACTGCTTCGGACAATTCCTGGATGCCCTTGAATCCACGGGACTTGACAAGAATACCGCTGTCATCTTTACCGCTGACCACGGAACTAACGTCGGTGAACGTGGTAGGTTCGGTAAAGGGCAACCCGTTCGTCAGCAGGAGACGCACGTCCCGCTCTTTATTCGGTTGCCCGAGGGAGATACGGGGAGAAGCAACGTCATCGTCCAACCCCAAGACTTCTTCCCAACAATTCTCAATATCTTAGGTGAAGCACGTCCTGACGGCATTGAAGGACACGACATCGTAACCCCAGCGCGTAACGGGGAAGCCGGTGAAAGGCAACTTGCACTCTCAGGTGGAAGTATTGAGCGGTGGGAGAACACCACAGAGAACCCGAATCTCAACCTCTTCACTATCTTCGACCGTGAATGGAGTTTAGAGGTTGGCACGAAACCTGAAAACTCCAAACTCGTCCGACTCGGTGGATTGGACGATGTTGCCAGCGAACATCCCGATGTCGTCGCTAAACTGCACGCCGCTGCTATTGATGAAATCGAGCGCCGTGGCACCGATCCCGCACTCATGGCATGGTTGCGGAGTGGGGGTGAGGACACTTTTCCTGCTGATGCGAATTACTGGGACGGCTATCCTGGACCCGCAGGTTACCGCCCTTACTTCGGGAAACTCTACACAGGTGAGTAATTTTTCAACTTTTTCCAATCACGGTGGGTGCGGTTTCTCCAACTGCACCCCAAACTTGACAACGCTTCAGACTTCTGATACCATATTAACAAACATCCGAGAAAATTATCCTTTAAGGGGTTCTGTAATGAAAAATTCGAAACTGCAGAAGCAAGCTATGATGTTAATCAAGCGACTCCCAAAGAAAAAACTCAAAGCCGCTATCGATTATATGACCTATCTTTATGACAAGGAAGCCTGGGATGCAACACACGAACTGACAAGTAACGCAGAGATCGTGAAAAGTTTAGAACGTGCGGAGGCTGATGAAAAGGCCGGCAGACTCAAAAGTTGGGCTGATGTTAAGCGAGACGTTTGAAGTCCAATTCACAAATGAGGCAATTGCTGATTATGGTAGGCTTGATGCTAATATGGAGCGGCGAGTTAACACTGCACTTAGCACCTTAGTGAACAATCCCTTATTTGGACCTAATATAACCTAAGTTGCCAGTTTGTAGCATAGGAGACCGTTAGCCTGTGCCTCTTCGTGCTGAAAATGGCAGGGAATGCACTCAGTTTTTCACAAAAATGATCGCTTTTGGCTGAAGAACGGTGTTCATGCGTCTAAAATCACATAGGTAGCAAGTTGGGTTATCTATAGGATAGACAAGCAACACCGTAAATGCATCATCAGAGGAATCCGCACGCGTGGGAAAGCGTATGTCCCGTAATTCAAAACTATATCAGTATTGGAATCTATCTAATACCATTTCTGATTGAAAATGCTTCAATAAACGAGCTCTTTGTAGCATAGGCTGTTAGCCTGTGCAGTCTTTGAGGCGATCTGTCAATGCGATGTAATCTCTTAGAAATGGTATAACTTAACCCCTCTCAAAGGAGAAAACCATGCCACGCACATACAAAGCCTGTCTCATCGGATGCGGACGGATGGGCGCGACCATTGACGACGAAGTCGAGGGCAGAGCCGATAGTTTTATTTGGCAACCCTTCTCGCACGCAGCCGCCGCTGTCGCCTGTGAACGAACAGACCTCGTCGCTGTCTCAGATGTCTTTGCCGAGAAAGCCGAAGCCATCAGGCAACGCTACGGAGCCGAGCGCGCCTATACAGACTACCAAGAGATGATCGAAAAGGAGAAACCCGACATCGTCTGTATCGCCACGCGTCCCGGTCCACACGCCGATATGACCGTCTTTGCCGCCGAAAATGGGGTCAGGGGTATCTATTGTGAAAAACCGCTCTGCTGCGCCATGGAAGAGGCAGACATCATGGTAGACATCGTTCAAAAGCACGGTGTCAAATTCAACTACGGCACGCAGCGCCGCTACATGCCGATCTATCGCAAAGTGCGTGAGCTCGTGGATGCCGGCGAAATCGGTGATGTCTTATGCTCCATCGCCCAATACGGAGCGGGTTCCGCGCTCTGGGGCTTAACCCATGCCGCTGATATGCTCCTCTTCCTCGCAGGTGATCCGGAGGTGGATTTCGTACAAGGCGCGATTATATGCAAAGATTCAGATTGGGATGGCAACCGTCTTAACGTTGACCCAGGTATCGCCTGTGGGTACATCCGGTATTCCAACGGGGTTCACGGCTATAACACCGCTGGCACTGGACCCGAATACGAGGTCTGCGGCACTGGCGGTAAGATCCGTATACAAAACAACAGTAGGGAGATTCAATTCCGAAAGAAGGACGGGACCTTCTTTGAGGAAGTACCGTTCCCAGAGACATCCCGCGCGACAGGCACCGTCATGGGGATCACCGACATCGCCGAGGCACTCGACGAAGACCGCGAGACCAAAGGACCTGTTCACCTCGCGCGTCGGAGTCAAGAGACTCTCATGGGTATGATTGAATCGCATCGCCTTGGGGGCAAGCACATTACGCTCCCCATGGAAAACCGATCGCTCTACGTTACCAGGGACAATTGGTAACATCGCCCTCCGGTAGGCGCGCTTTCTAAGCGCGCTTATATCTTTATCGAATCTCGCCTAAAAGACATGAACTTAGAAACCCAAATCCAGCAGTTCCGCGAAACTTTCTATAAAGTCAAAGCCGAAGTCCAAAAACGTATCGTCGGTCAAGACGCGATTATTGAAGGTGTACTTTTCTGCCTACTCGCTAATGGACACGCGCTCCTTGAAGGTATCCCCGGCTTAGGCAAAACGCAATTGATCCACACCCTCAGCGAAGCACTCAATCTCGCTTACAAACGTATCCAATTCACACCGGACATGATGCCCTCCGACATCACAGGCACAACGCTTCTCGTAGAAGACGAACACGGCGGAAGGCAGCTTGAATTCCAACAGGGTCCCATCTTCGCGCAACTGATCCTCGCAGACGAGATTAACCGCGCCACACCCCGCACGCAATCCGCGCTCCTTGAGGCGATGCAAGAGCGCACCGTCACTGTCGGACGCACCAGCCATAAGTTAGAAGAACCGTTCTGTGTTTTAGCAACACAAAACCCGTTGGAGATGGAAGGCACCTATCCGCTCCCAGAGGCACAACTCGATCGGTTCCTGTTCAAACTCCTCATCGACTTCCCAAACGAAGACGAGATCGTCGAAATCTTGCGTCGCACCACATCCGGCACTGACATCACCATCGGCAAGGTTACAGATGCCGAAACACTCAACGAAATGCGCCGACTCGTCCCGCAAGTCCCCATCGCCGAGCATGTCGAACGCCACATCATCCGACTCGTCCGTGCGACGCACCCGGATTCAGAGGACGCACCGGAGATCGTGAAACAGTATGTCCACCTCGGTGCCGGTATCCGAAGCGTCCAAGCGATAGCCCTCACCGCCAAAATCAACGCCCTCCTCGATGAACGTTACAACGTCGCCTTTTCGGATATTGATGCCGTGTTGCGCCCCGCACTCCGTCACCGTATCCTCCTCAACTTCGAGGGACAAGGCGAAAGCATTGAACCCGATGCCGTTGTCACCGAAGTCTGTAATACCATAACGCCAACACCGTAACAGCTCCTCTACTGGCGAAATTTTCCAACCTCGCTCATATAAATTAACAAAACTATAAGGAAGTAGGTAAGTCCTAAGATCTCTCATTTGATGCATGGAGGTTTTTGATGTCCGAAATACCTGTTTCTAATGCCTCTACTGAATCAACTTCGACTTCTTTCACGATACCTCTTGCCTTTAAAACCTCTTCAAACTCAAAGCGGTGTATCCCAGCTAACTCAGCAGCTCTACCGAGTGTCACATCGCCTACCCGATAGGACTGAATTGCAGCATCAAGTCGTGAAGCTTTTTTAATTTGGACCAGGTTTTCCAGCGCATCAATCATCACAGCATGGGAATCTGGATAAAGTCCTGAATCAATCAGCGCGTTAACCTCTCTTTCGAGATCAGGCGCGTGGATTTCAATCTGTAGCATGCGATAACACCTCCGTAAAATAATCGGACCTTCCATTTTATAGAATAGCACACTTCACACCATGTATCAAATAAATTTGACTATCCCTCGAACCTATGCCATAATATGGAATCTGGGATTATCAAAAATAGGAAAAAATGACAATGCGAATTTGCTATTTTCAAAAAGAGGCGAAAACGGTAATATGCAAAACTTTATAGCGGGCGTGTACCGACAGCAGCGAGAATACAAGAGTTTTAGCCCATCTTTCATCAACTGTCCTTTTGTTTCGGAAAACCGCCAAATAAATCAGTTGGTCGAACAAGCTGCTAATCTTTTGGGAGAACTCAACGCTTATGCAGAAATCGTACCGGATGTCAATTTTTCGATTCCGATGAGCATTATAAAAGAAGCGATAGACTCCAATCTGATTGAAGGCACAAAAACTGAGATTGATGAGGTCGTTCTGCCACAAACAGAAATCCCGCCAATCCGACAGGATGATTGGC
>VXPE01000031.1:12866-14162 GCA_009839745.1 Candidatus Poribacteria bacterium | reverse complement strand
ATAAGTCACCTTATGGACTGGTGCGCTTTTACCGCACCGTTTCACCTGTACAACGCCCAACTTCTTATATAAAAGTAGGCATTGTAGTCTACTCTCTGTTGCACTTTCCATAGCGTCGCCGCTCCTGGGGGTTACCCAGCACCCTGCCCTGTGGAGTCCGGACTTTCCTCATCCCGATGGTAGGATTACGATCGGGACGCGACCCTCTACTCAACTCAAGCCTTCCTATTATAACCTATCTTTTCCCTTAAAGCAATGAAATCGAGGCGAGAGTGCGGAGCCATTCAATTCTCCATGAATGACCCTGCCCAAAACGCCGTTATTTCAGGGATCTAACCCTAAAGTCCCTTGATCAGGGGACTTTAGGAGGAACTGCGTAAGTCCTATTGCTTTAATTCTGCCCAAACAATAGACTTTTTCCTAATAAAGGGTATTGATGGCGCATTAGGTGCTTTTTCCATTTCTGTATAAGAAGCAACGATTTCATCCCGCCTAACTGTATCTCCTATTTTATGTTTTTTAAAATGCTCATGGGAAATGCAGTTATACATTATAACAATTTCATATTTCTTCCAATCAGAGTAATCCTCATCCTTTTTATTGTTATAATATGAGAGGGACATCGCAAATCTAGCTCCATCTTTATTCACATTATCTGCATGGTTTGGATTATTACCCCAGTTTGTATCTATATTCTTCTTGCGAATATGCCATGAGAGTGTAATAATACCCACTGTTTCTGCTTCTGGATTATCATCTGATTTTTTGAGAAGCCAGGGTCGACCACTTGTATTCTCTCCTTTGATTTCACTCAAAACTTTTATTTCGTTGTTTTTATCTACTATCGCAATTCGCATAAAAGGATCTATGAATTTAACATAAGAATTAGAATCGTTTTTAAATGTTACTATCAGTCTTTTTGGGTGCTTTTCCTCAGTAACACTCACAATGCTTATTCTATCTTGCTTGGGCCATTTCTCATCTTTGCCGCAAAAGATTTCGCTCGGCTTAGGTATATACTTGACCCGCTTAACTTTCGCTTTCTCAGTTGTTTTCTTCTCTTCTTCCTGCGTCATTGGTGGAGATATTACATTCTGCGAATGCGGCACTTCTGGTTTGTTATGCGAATGCGGTATATCTCTTGTAGTTGAAATTGGAGGGGAACCTTCACCTTCAGCGTCGGCCGTGCTATCGACATCAGAGTTGTCCGTGCCACCACCGACATCAGAGTCGTCCGTGCCACCACCGTCATCAGAGTCGTCCGTGCCACCACCATCATCAGAGTCGTCCGTGCCA
>VXPE01000031.1:0-12766 GCA_009839745.1 Candidatus Poribacteria bacterium | reverse complement strand
ACCACCGTCATCAGAGTCGTCCGTGCCACCACCATCATCAGAGTCGTCCGTGCCATCTTCATCAGGGTCGTCCGTGCCATCTTCATCAGGGTCGCCCGTGCTATCGCCCCCGAGAGGCTCGGGATATGAGCCAATCACTTTTTCCAGTTCATTATTTGCGTCTGGATCATCTGCTGTACCTGGTTTATTTCTATAAGCCTGGTGAAAGTGTCCACCATCTGATGAACGTATTTGTTTTACACCATCAAATCCGGCTGGTGTTCCGCCCGCATGAGGATGTGAAAAAGCCGTGAATGTAGCAGTTAAACTCAGAGTACATAATATCAGTGTCAATTCTAAAATTTTTTTCACTTTATTTTAATTCCTTAGTATTAGTTAATCGATTCCCAACATAAGCCAGAGCCATTCAATTCTCCGTGAAATTCCCCAAATTTCATAAGGGTTCTGGAGATCAGCGACGTAAAAATCCGCGTAATCCGTGTAATCCGCGATTCGGATAATTTAACAATTGAATAATCCTGGGCGGGATTGTGTTAAAAAGAACAAAGAGGCGCGCCTGCAAGGCACGCCTACGATTTGTTTTCTGGATACAGGGGATTACGAACATCCACTCGTTGCGCCACAGTTTGCGCAGCGATAGCAGACCCCACTTCTCATCATCAGGGCGCCGCACTCGAGACAGGGCGGCGCATCCGCATATTCGAGAACGACCTGCTTCTCATGCGCCAACCATGAATCCGTTTCACCGTTACTCCCGTGTCCGTAAGGATGGAGTTCCTCAGGAGGGACCATCTCTTCATCCATATCTATCATGTTTCCCGCTTGTGGTTCCTGCGTGAGAAATTGTGTGCCGAGCCACCGGAAAACGTAATCTATAATCGACTTCGCCATCGGAATGTCAGGATTAGATGTAAAACCTGACGGTTCAAATCGGACATGGCTGAACTTATTCACGAGCGACTCTAACGGCACGCCGTACTGCAACGCAATAGAAGTGAGGACCGCTACAGAGTCCATCAGTCCAGAGACAGCTGTTCCCTCTTTGCTCATACGGAGGAAAACTTCTCCGGGGCTACCATCTTCGTAGAACCCAACGTGGATATAGCCTTCATGACCGCCTACGCTAAATTTGTGGGTCATAGAGGAGCGTGTGTCAGACAGACGTTTCCTGATGGGACGTTCAGTCGATGCGTCAGCAATAGCCTCATCGGTTTCACTCTCCGCATCCTGTTGGCTGCGGGTTGAAAGCGGTTGGCTACCTTTGCTACCATCCCGATAAACGGCGAGACATTTGACACCGCGCCGCCACGCTTCCACGTATAGCGTTTTGATGTCGTCTACCGTTGCGTCGTTCGGGACGTTGACGGTCTTGGAGATGGCACCAGAGATAAAGGGTTGCACAGCCGCCATCATTTTCAGCGGTCCCATGTGATTTATGTAACGAGTTCCGTGCTTACCACACTGGACAGCGCAATCGAAAACGGCATAGTGCGTCGGTGAGAGGTGTGGCGCGCCCTCAACCGTGCCTGTGCCACAGATGACCTCTTCAGCAATACTGATTTCGTTTTCACTGAATCCGATTGCAGAGAGAAGATTAAAACTGAGATCTGCGGCTTCTTCTTCGGTTATACCTAACCGTTCAAGACACGCTTCGCCGAGAAAACCCGGGGCAAAAGCGAGGTTCAGATCGAACGCACTCGGTAACATCTCCGCAACACGGGCGATATCTTCCTGTGTGAAGCCTTTCCGTTTCAATGTGTCCGCATTGATGTGTGGGGTCCCATCAAAAGTGCCCGTGCCGACGAGATACTTAATGATGGCTTCAGTTTGCTGAAGTGTATAATCTAAGTTGTGCAAGGCATCACGAACGCTCTGATTCACAATTTTCATGTACCCGCCGCCTGCCAACTTCTTGAATTTGACGAGCGCAAACTCCGGTTCAATCCCCGTCGTATCACAATCCATCAGGAAAGAGATCGTTCCGGTCGGAGCGATAACACTAATTTGGGAGTTCCGATACCCCCAACGTTCTCCCTTTTCAAGACAGACATCCCAATCCGCTTTTGCAGCATCCAAAAGGTCGGATGGGCATGCCATCGCATCGATACTGTAGGCGGCATCGCGGTGCATCCGCATAACGTCCAACATAGCGTCGCTATTGTTCGCGTGTCCCGCAAAAGGACCGATACTCCCCGCAATCTCTGCGCTTGTTTGATACCCCGTACCACTCAGGATGGCGGTAATCGCACCTGCGTAAGCACACGCTTGGTCACTGTCGTAGGGAATCCCTAAACGCATCAAGAGCGCGCCCAAGTTCGCATAACCGAGTCCGAGCGGACGATATTCATGAGAACGGTGCGCTATATTTTCGGTTGGATATGAAGAGAGATCTACGATGATTTCCATCGCAGTGATGAACACACGCACAGTTGCCTGGAAGCCTTCAATGTCAAAGGTGTTATCATCTCTCAAGAATTTCGCAAGGTTAATGCTGGCGAGGTTGCAGGCAGAATCATCTAAGAAGAGGTATTCACTGCAGGGATTACTTGCATTAATCCTGCCTGTATTTTTACATGTATGCCATTTCTGAATCGTGCTGTCAAACTGGACACCCGGATCTGCGCATGCCCAAGCGGCATAAGCGATCTTCTCCATTAGCGTTCTGGCATCGTATTCGTCGGCGACTTCACCGCTTGTCCGGTACGTCGTTTTCCATGAATCCCCTTGTAGGTAGGCACTCATGAAATCATCTGGAATCCGGACAGAATTGTTGCTATTCTGTCCACTGACGGTGCTATATGCCTCACCATTGAAATCGGCTGGATATCCTGCAGCGATGAGCGCCTTCGCTTTGTTCTCTTCTCTTAGTTTCCAGTCGATGTAATCAGCAATTTCTGGGTGATCCATGTCGAGGATGACCATTTTGGCTGCGCGTCTTGTAGTACCACCAGATTTGATACTACCTGCCCATCGATCGAAGCCTTCGAGGAATGACAGGACCCCTGAACTCTCACCCCCGCCGGAGAGGAGTTCACCCTTCGCGCGGACTTTGCTGAAGTTCGAGCCTGTGCCACTGCCGTATTTAAAGAGACGCACTTCGGCTCTCTGGAGCTCCAACATAGAGTCCAGAGAATCGTCAACGCTTTGGATGAAACAGGCGGAATTTTGCGGGTGTTGGTATGCATTGGTCGTAACCTCGACTTTCTGTGCGTCTCGGTCCCAATAGTAGCTGCCGCCGCCCCCCTCAATATGATATTCATGCCACAAGCCGCAATTAAACCAAACAGGTGAATTGAAAGCACCCCGTTGTGTAACGAGGATATGCGTCAATTCCATCTCAAACGCCTCTGCGTCTTCAGGAGTAGCAAAATACCCGCCGAATTCCTCGCCTGCGCGACGGAGCGTGCGCGCCACCCGTGTAACCAATTGGCGAGCACTGTCTTCCGCTTCAGCACTGGGTAATCCGGCTTTTCGGAAATATTTCGATGATGCAATATCTGTCGCGAGCTGCGTCCAGTCTACCGGCACCTCAACCTGTTCCTGTTTAAAGATAACATCACCCTTTTCATTGTAAATGACCGCGTCGCGACGTTCCCACTCCAACAAGTCGTAGGGATGAACGCCGGGCGTGGTGAAATAGGGTGTGAAAGTGAGTCCCATCCGATTACCTCCGCTATAATGCTTTGGAGAGGTTGCCTCTTCATCAACCTCGTTCGGATTATCAATCGTCATACTCGTAGTACCCCTTTGGTTGTCAATGCGCCCAAACAAAACAGACTGATAACCATTTTATGATGATATACGCTCGAAAGCGCGTCTGTAAGAATTTCTATAGTTATAATTAATTTTCAATAATAATTCGGTGGTAACGTTTCTTTCCCGCGCGGAGGAGCAAAGCATTCTCCTCAAGCAGATCGGTCCCAACAACCGTATCTATCGCGCGGTACTGTTTTTCGTTGATGTAAGCGCCTCCCTGTTGGACGAGCCGCCGCGCTTCGCTTCGTGAATTTGCTAACCCGACTTCATGGAAGAGTTCCATGATGGGAATCCCGCGGGCGAGTCGTTCCGGTGAGATAACCGAAGTCGGCATCGCGACTTCATCAAGGTTCCCACCCCCAAACGCAGCACGTGATGTCGCTTGAGCTTTGTCCGCCTCTACCTGTCCGTGGGCGAGTTTTGTGGCTTGATATGCTAGAACTTCCTTGGCTTCCCGAATCGCTGCGTCTTCCAAATTACTTAGCTGTCGAATCTCATCCATTGGGAGGAAGGTGAAATACGCTAAAAACCGAGAGACATCGCGGTCGTCGACGTTAATCCAATATTGATAAAATTCATAGGGTGAGGTGCGTTGCGCATCCAGCCAAACCGCACCGCCTGCGGTTTTTCCCATCTTTGCGCCACTGGCCGTCGTGAGTAGCGGAAAAGTGACTGCGTGAACACGTTCGCCTTCGACGCGACGGACGAGATCAACCCCTGCGAGAATATTGCCCCACTGGTCGTCCCCACCGAGTTGGAGACGGCACCCGTACTCCTGAAAAAGACACAGATAGTCATAAGCTTGGAGCAGTTGATAGTTAAATTCGAGGAATGAAAGTCCGAGTTCACGCTCAAGACGTTGCCGATACCCTTCTGCCTTGATCATCTCATTGACTCGAAAGTGTTTGCCGATATCGCGTAGAAATTCAATGTAATTTACGGATAGCAACCAATCAGCGTTATTCAGAAACCTTCCGGTTTTTGATGAAGTCTGGGAGTTCTCGTTATTTGCTATTTTGTTATCAAGATTTAAGTAGCGTTGTAACTGGGCAAGGATGTCTTTGCTGTTCGTTGAGATTTGTTCTTGCGACAACATCGGACGCATATCAGTTTTATCTGTGGGATCGCCAATCATCGTCGTGCCGCCCCCGATAATTGCGATCGGTTTATGCCCGGCGCGTTGCAGGTGTGCCATCACCATGATCGGGACGAGACTCCCGACATGTAGACTTGATGCTGTCGGATCGAAGCCGACGTAGTAGGTGACCTGTTCTTCACCTAACAGGCGTGTTACCTGTTCAGCATTTGTGGTCTGTTTGATAAAACCCCGTTCATTCAGTTCCTCAAAGACGTTGTCCATTTTTTTAATTTTCCTTGCGGAGGCATGTATTTTTTCTAAAAAAGGATTCGGAAATTTGATAGCAGATTTATGCTGGCAATCTAATAGGACTTACGTAGTTCCTCTTAAAGTCCCCCTGATAAGGGGATTTAGGGGGTTAAATCACTGAAATAACGCCGTTTTGGGTGAAATATATTGCTTTTTTATACAATTTGCGTAAGTCCTGTCTAATTTGGAAATTAGGGAATGTTCTCTTAAGAACGCCCCTTCCTCTCAATATTATACAAAATTTTTACATCTCGTTCAAGCATTTCCTTTCAAAAATCTTTTGCGCTTTTGAAGTTAAGACTGTGAGAAACCAAGTTTATTTCGATTCGTTATCGGCTGGTACTGCTGAATGACTGAAGTTTCTAATAAATGCGTTTCTGCTTCATTTTCTGTAAAGGCGACCGAAAATGCGACGAGGTCTGTGAACATCTGAAGATATTTTCGCAGTTCAGGATTTTCTTCGTAGGAAATATGATCAAGCAACCGCCGCCGTACACATGTAATAGACAAACCAACATAGAGGCATGTGTATGCGTCCTCAATCTCACCGGGAATCCACAAGGCATATACACCGCAGCGATCTATTGGCAGCTTCCGAATAGCCTCTCGCCTAAATGGCGCGCGATTTCGTTCAAATTGGTAACGCGTGGCAAAAGATGTTGTTAGATTGTCAGCGGACATGGTACTCTCTTTGACAGAAGTAGGACAGCCGGTCTGGGGTTGCCCTTACACGTTGTGTATTAAAACATCTCACGTTGCTTCGGATCCTCCATCTCGCTCATAATTTTATCCCACGACGTAACAAACGTGAGTTTGATAAAAGTGTCAAGTTGGGTTTCGCTACCGCTATTTAAGCAGAAAGTGCCTTAGAAAAGGGCAGATGTGTCCGAATACGAAGGCTTTTGGTGTGTATTTACCGCTCTACCCAACCTACGAATTTATTCTCAAGTTCACGTCATTACGTCCTCCTTTAGTGCATGTGCAACCGCTTCGGTTTCGTGGGTTCTTCCTTATCCACTTCATCATACCTTTGGAACGCAACGGCTTTTCTTTTCTCCCAATCTTCGAGTTTAGCGATAAAGGAAACTCTTTCCGCATCATTCATATTCTTGACAAACTGCGCGCGTTCTTCAGCGGACTTGTTTAGGTAGAAATCATCGAAAAACTTATCGTTCTCGGCTGCGATCTTTTCCCATTCCTCATATAATGCCCTACGCTTTTTCCTGTATGCCTTATCCTTCACATACCACCTTGAGAACCGGTCGGCATCGGAAAAGACCGCCTCATGGTCTTGGCAGTCAGGATATTTCTCACGATGGCGTGTGATCTCGCCATTCATCGCCCGGTCATAGGTGGCGCGTTCTTCCGCCGTGAAGTGGGATAGAGACGCTTCGTAAGCCTCAAGTGCTATGTCTCTGTAGTCCTCCACAGGTGCATCTGCTTCTATGACAGGTTCATGCGGTTCGGCGTGCCACGTGCCATCGGCGTGGAAGTGTCCACCATCTGCGGACTCTATAACATCAAGGGCGGACGCGGGTTGTGGTGCCACCGGCGTGGCAGACAACGATTTTACGCGGGCGGCGGTCTCGGCAATCTCGCGTTGCATCTGAGCTTCAAGGTGTTTCAGATACAGAATGCCACCGGCGATAATAACAACGACCAGAAGCAATGTTCCAAATACCACACGTCTGAAAAAAACATCTTTTAACATTTTTCTATACGCCTTTATTCATTGAAAAATCACAACGGGTTAGTTGAGTAAAAAGGGTTTCATGCGTTTCCAAATCGCACGCTCACCTTCTTTTTCAATGAGTATCTGCTTTGCCTGTATATCAACCCCAGTTTGAAAAAAGTCCGATAAGTCAAGAAAAATGCCCATTTAACCAAAAATATCCCATTTTCACGGCGTTAACCCCCTAAATCCCCCAACTCCCCTGACAAGAGGAGAAGAGGGGATCTTCTCCCCTTGTCTTTCTCCTCTTATCAGACCGGTTCAGGGGGACTTTAAGAGGGAATGCGTCTATTCTAAATATTTATCAAACTCACGTTAAAATAGGAACGCTTCACGCACTGGCACCGTTTCACCACTGTCCCGTTCCACACGGCTATAGCGGGAGTAGACCTCCATGCCGGGACCGATGGCGGCTTGTGCTAAATCCACTGGGGCAATATGTCCTTCTCGCGTGAATTGGTCAAGGGCAGGTGGTATCGTTTCCTTCAGTTCGTCCAGAAATTCACGGCGGGAAGCAATTGGTGCATCAGCAGGACGCGGGCGGCAGACTAACACGACAGAAGAAGCCAACGCGTTTATGTGTGCTTTAAGTGCGTTTGTCTGTTCAGTGTGCATGGGCCATGTACCGACTATTTGAAAACCGCTCGACACGATCGCACTTAACATCGTTTCCCAACCCGTGGAAGTCTTGCCATCCTGTTCGGTCTCTTGCTGCCTATAGGCATAGAAGATGGAGGAAGGGAATTGGTCAGTGCAATGCTTTCGCATCTGCTTTAACGTCTTATTTAGGAGATCCTCAAAATGCTGACGCGGGTCTTGAAACCGATATCGATTCGCGACCATCTCTTCTTCCTTCGGGGTCAACATACCCGCGAACAGTTGGGGATAGATGTCGCGGAGCCACTGACGCAGCCATACGTAGAAGAAATCTGAAGAATCGGCGTAGTGTATATTATCATAATAACGCCGCCGTGTGTATTCGCGAATGAGGATACAATCTTGGGAATATGTTTAATTTCGCGCTTATACTCAACGCGGACACCTTCGCCAAATTCTCGGCAAAATTCTTCAACATCTGCAAACATAATTTCATCTTTGGATTTTGTAAAAAGCACTTTTGTATCCTTCGCTTAGGCATGTTTTGTCCCTGATTCGTCTGCCGTGTGTACCTGCCCTGTCCTTTCAAGTGTTGGTTTTGTCCGGATGAGTCTAGCTTCCGGTAATTGCTTTTCCAATTCTTTCAAATCCTGATAGATTGCCTGCAAATCGTAGTTGAATTTTGAAGCATATTCATTTTTCATTTGCCGAGTTTCTTCAACGATAGGGTCTTTCCATATCATGATTTATCTCCACTAATTCTTCTGGTGTACAAATAATAACAGGTTGATAACTGGCTTTTTGACAAACCTTGGCAATAAGTTGCTGTTTTGTTGGATTGACAATATGCTTAAAGTTCCATGAGACGAGGTACTGTATCTGATGACATGCCGCAAGTGCAATGTGAAGCGCATCGCGCGCCGCCGCAGGTGGTAAGGCTTCAGTCTCTACCAATTGACGAGAAAGCGTTAAAGATTCTTCAGATACCTTCAATACTCTGATTGTGCTAACCAGTTCGCGTCTCTTTTGGGCGGTTTCTGAATCGCCTTGACTAATTTCTCGCAGGACTAAACCTGAGATAACAAGTTCAAACCGATTCGCATAGTTATTCCACCATTCACGAGTCATCCATTGCCGCGAGGCTATAGTTAACGTGAGTTTGAAAAAAGTTTAGTCTTTAGAAAAGCACGGTGAACCTCGCTGACCTCCTGAAGTTCAGCGAGGTTCACCGTGGGTTTGTTTTCTAACGCTAATTTTATCCTGTGAGACGAGGACGTATTCTTGCAAAGAATCAATTTGGCGGTAGTGTGCGAATTTTTCGCCCCTGTCATACGCCTCCGTGGATGGCGACAGCACTTCTATAAGCACAATCGGATTAAGCAGTGTATCGAAAACATCATCCTCAAAGCGCGGTTCACCACAAACAACAACGATATCCGGATAGGTATAAGAGTCTGTTTGATGAGTCTTCACCCGCATTTCGCTAACGTAAGTCTCACACGCGCCATCTATCAATTGGGTGTAAAGCCCATTAAACATATTACCGATGATGAGATTATGCTCGCGACTTGCGCCGGACATGGCGACTATCTGTCCATTCAGATATTCGTGTTTTGTGGTCGCCTTGCGTTCAAAAGCGAGATATTCTTCAGGGGTCAGGTAAGTTTGTGCTGCAGCGGATGCCATGTGTGCCTCCATAAATCTTGCTTCGGAGTAGTGCCGATTCCGAGAGAGGAACCGGCATAGCAAATTACGAAAGGAGACGTCTATTCTTCCTCGTCTTCCGCGTAAGAGTGTCCGCTGAAAATTGCCCGGACCTGTTTCGCTGTTTTGGGACCCGAGAGCAGTTTCCCAATCCGATCGCCCTCTTCTTCAAGCAACGCCTTGACGTTCGTCAGGACTGCCTCCAGTTTATCTGCTGGAAACTTACACGCCCCGTTCTCGTCCATGTGGATGATTTCGCCGGGCGCGACATCCATTCCGCCTATTGAGACAGGGACGTTGACGGCTTGAACCGCCATCGCACCGTGTCCGGGAGTGATACCGCTTAACAGATACTGGAATTCCATTGGGCGGATTTCGTCAATATCGCGTGAGGGTCCGTTTGAAATGGCACCTAAGCAGCCGACGGCTTTCATTGCTGCTGTCATATTGCCGCCTGCTAAACCGACCTTATTGGCGAGCTCAGGCGGGAACTTCTGCTCAAATGCGAAGATCGTCGGTTGTTTGGAAGCACCCATCGCGTCAATGACATCCATAAAAGAGAGTTCTGAGTAGTTCGGATCTGGGACGCTGTAGACGCACGTCACCGCATAACCTGCGAGGGCTCCGAGTTCAGGATACATACAACGGATGGTTGTATCCGTATACCAATTCTCCGTCCACGGATTATAGAGTCCAAGACAATGTGGACTCCCTGGATAGGTAGCAACCACGTTTGTGATTGAAGGCGTATCGTATTTGCGCAGTTCTGCCAACATTTCCTGTTCTGTTAGTGCCATTTTAATGGTTCCTTGCGGTTCGGTGGGTTCACTTAGGTTAATAACGTTCGTTGACGTATATCCGCCTGCATGTTTTTGCTTGGAGTCTTTGCTTGGGCATTTCTGCGCATTTCTGCGTATTGTTGCAGGCTCTAATTTGGGTTGAATCGGGAATAGGTTTTAGACAGGCATTGTTCTACCAGCGTATGCCCGTCCGATGCGTGCAGCTTCTTCGCCGCCACCGGTGATTCGGACACCCGCGTCGATGCTCGCCTCGATTGTATCGGGTGAAGTGCTTTCCAAGAACGCGATGCCAGCGCCTTTGCACGCCTCGAAAACGCGATTTCGGGCATCTTCCAATTCTTGTGGACGTGGGTTCGGTGCATTCTTGTAGCCAAATGACATGCTCATGTCACCCGGACCCCATTCAGCAAAGGCGATGCCAGGGACCTGTGCCGTAATTTCGACATTCGCTAAAGCCCGCTTGTTTTCGAATTTGAGACCCAATAGAAGTTCACCGTCTGGGTTCAGGGGCCATGGATCAGCGACATCCAAGTATTCATCAGCAGAGATGCCCCAGATCGGTGCCGCGGAACCTTGCCCGGCGGAGCCGCGCCTTCCAACATCCAATTGTGTGCCAACGCCGATGGTCTGGAATGGGTAACGGCACGCTTCAACAAACGCTTTGACGGCTTCTGGAGATTCAGCATGACAAAGTAGCAAGCCGTGCACACCGCGTGCCAGGAGTTGCCGCATCTGCCAACCGTTGGCGCGTATCACATCTGCGCTGATACCATCTACTGGCAATTCAACAATAATAGCCGGGGTTTGGTGCCCGCTATTGGTGGGACCGCCGTCAGCGAGCCCACGCATGAAACTATCCAATCCCGCGAGATCGAAACTCCCATGCTCCATGCCGACATTGATGTAGTCTGCCCAGGTTTTTGCCATCGCGCGACCCGCGTCATAGTTCAGGTTCGCGCCCGTGTGACTGCCCGTATAGAAGACAGGCTGGTCATCTGCTAACAATTCAATCGCTTTATTAACGCGTTTCGGCATTGCGAATTCTCCTTAATAAAGTAACGTGAAAAATGAAAAAATAGTTTCGATCGCTCTCCACTTGTTTTGGTGCAACACGCTTAAAAAAATTGTAGCAAACCCGTGACTATTTGTCAACAATTTTTTTAGAAAATTGCGCACAATGACAGCCAAAAATTCTGAAAATCCTTGACAAATCTACGAGGTTCGGGTAATCTAAAGGGCGCATCCTGCATTAAATTTTTCTAAGGAGTGGTCAATATTATGAGAGCACTTGTCGTTAAATTATTGTCAGATAAAAAACGCGAAAAAATTGTTGTCACCGATTGGGAAGAGCCTGCACCCCCTACCGGAAACGAAGTGCTGTGTCAAGCTGTCTTCACTGGGCTGACCAACGGCACGGAACGCAATCAACTGATCGGTGGGAACTATTCAGCCTCCGATACCCGTCTGCCAACTACCGACGGATACCAGAACGTCGGCAGAGTTATTGAAACAGGACCGGATGTAACGCAACTTCAGGTTGGTGATCTTATCTATGCCAGTGTGAACCATGTCGAACGGTTCACGATTCCAGAAGATGGGCTTTTGTTAAAATTACCAGAGGATATTGACCCAAGCGAAGCCGCCCTCTTCGGTATCTCTGGTGTCGCGATGCATTGCTGCCGGCGTGTTGATCCGCGCATTGGGGAAAAGGTACTTATCGTCGGACAGGGCTGCATCGGTATGTTTGCGGCGCAGATCGCTAACGCCATGGGTGCCCGCGTCACAGTTTGCGACATTGAGGAATCTCGACTGGAACAGAGCCGCCAACTCGGTGTAGCAGAGGCGGTTCTCAACACAAATGGCGAGGGTTGGGATGCTCAAATTCAAGAGGGTTCCTTTGATGCCGTCATGGATTTCGCGGGGGTTCCAGATATGGTAACACCGATGATACAGGCTTGCAAAGTTCGGGGGCGATTGCTCTTGGTTGCTGGGCGTTTTGATGTCAATTACACCTTTAACGTTGGACAACATAAGGAGATTAGTATCCTTCAGTGCAGCCACTTCACTTGTGACGATTTGGAAAATCTCTGTCGCTTGCTCCGCCAAGGTTCTGTCAAGATTGCACCCCTCATTCGACATAAGGTGGGTGTTGACGAGGCACCAGAAATATATAGATCGCTCCGCGATGAACCGATGCGTTTGTTAGGGAGTGTGTTTCAATGGGAATGAGGTCTAATTTTACTTCCTGGTCCTAACCAGACTAAAGTTTGGACAATATTATGATATTCAAGCTGCCTTGTCGAAAGGCAGTGGGGGCTCTTGTTGTTGAAAGGTCTGAATATTCTGCGAGTTTTTATTTTCAGTGGAACTCGTAGAAAATCGGTGGTCTCTGATTTGTGCTTTCAGATAAGCGACTCGAAGGCCTTGTGTGAGTTTCTTTGGATGATACCCATGAATGCCAAGAAACTCACAGACGGTCTTGACGTTTATGGGTTTCTCGGTTGGGTGTGGCAGTGAGAAGATGAGTTTCGTCAAA
The DNA here is from genome assembly GCA_009839745.1 of Candidatus Poribacteria bacterium. Taxonomy (NCBI): domain Bacteria; phylum Candidatus Poribacteria; species Candidatus Poribacteria bacterium. Next base: position 254 of record VXPE01000031.1, on the reverse strand, counting down.
GACGCTGCGATGAAACACGGCATCGCCTTTATCGCGAACCGTCTGCGGAACAATGAGTTTCACCCACACCGGAAAAAGCAACCATTGGGTAGGCGTAGCACATAAGAGTCCCAAAGCCCCAAACTCATGTCCGTAATGGAACTTCGATGGGTTGACGCGGCGCGAATGATAACTGAAGTTTCGAAAGAAGTGAAGCCCTCATTGTGAACCCCCCGTTTTCAAGGCCTGGGTTTGATCATAAACATAGACCCATT
>VXPE01000030.1 GCA_009839745.1 Candidatus Poribacteria bacterium | reverse complement strand
CTCGGCATATATGGTATTGATGATGTTTCGATTCCAAACTGGTTCGATTAAAAGTAATGCTGTCTGACTCGGCATATATGGTATTGATGATGTTTCGATTCCAAACTGGTTCGATTAAAAGTAATGCTGTCTGACTCGGCATATATGGTATTGATGATGTTTCGATTCCAAACTGGTTCGATTAAAAGTAATGCTGTCTGACTCGGCATATATGGTATTGATGATGTTTCGATTCCAAACTGGTTCGATTAAAAGTCAGGAATACTTCACCAAAGGGTCAGAGATCATAATTCAGTTTCGATTCCAAACTGGTTCGATTAAAAGTTAATAGTCTTTTCCGAGCCTATATCACCAGATAGATGTTTCGATTCCAAACTGGTTCGATTAAAAGCAACCATATAGGTTTTCGAACAGTGATAACCACCACGAGTTTCGATTCCAAACTGGTTCGATTAAAAGTATATTTGCGACTTCACCCCGCGCAACAGTATTCGAGTTTCGATTCCAAACTGGTTCGATTAAAAGTCTGAACTTGCTCCGCGACCGTCAAGTCCTTTTTCGTTTCGATTCCAAACTGGTTCGATTAAAAGTCGATGCCAAACCCCGAACACCCTACGAACCATGTGTTTCGATTCCAAACTGGTTCGATTAAAAGTACCGCGATTTCTTCAAATATCCCCACAACGATAAAGTTTCGATTCCAAACTGGTTCGATTAAAAGTCTATGCAGAGACCCCATTTCAAGACGAATCGGAAGCTGTTTCGATTCCAAACTGGTTCGATTAAAAGGCAGCGGAGGAAGGATTAGACGCTGTTTATAGATTTTGTTTCGATTCCATACTGGTTCGATTAAAAGAAGAGGGGGATGCGGTAGGACTGCCAGCGATTACGCGTTTCGATTCCATACTGGTTCGATTAAAAGAGGATTCTTTTCTAACCACACACACATTTCATCAAGTTTCGATTCCATACTGGTTCGATTAAAAGGTGAAGATGTTATAGATAAGATAGAGGAAAATTATGGTTTCGATTCCATACTGGTTCGATTAAAAGATGGCAATCCATTAATAACAAAAGGGTTACCGTAAAGTTTCGATTCCATACTGGTTCGATTAAAAGCGAATCTGAGAGTTATTCGCTATTTCCCCCTTGTGATCGTTTCGATTCCATACTGGTTCGATTAAAAGTTTCAAATCATGAGAAAATACATTCCAACGTCTATAGTTTCGATTCCATACTGGTTCGATTAAAAGGCTCTGTGAAAATCATAATTAGATTATACGCGATCCTTATGAGACGTGTCAAGTCAATTTTGAGGAATGTTATTTTTAAGGTGAATCTGCTGTCGACCTGCAGTCGTGCAAATTCTCTGGGAGGTCGACAGATCCTTACAAATCGGGGGTTGACCCTCACTTTTTTTCAAAAATAGGAGACGTAAAATACGTCTAAACCTTTCATGTAACCGAGGTCGACAGCAGGTCTTATATCAATATCCTCGAAGATGACTTGCTTAGAGTAGGTTCGTCGCGGGATTCTTATCGACTCCCATGACCTCTTTATTCATCCACCGGGCATCGCGTAGTTGATAGATAATGATAGAGTCTTGTTCGGGATCAGTGAGTGCCGCTAACCTCGATTTGACTCGTGCGAACTGCGCTTTGGTTAACTGCCCTTCAAAGACTGAATTTTGGATCCAATTGAGGTGCTGTCGGAGGTATTTACAGACCTTCGCGACGCGCTTGACTTGAATGTCGTAAACCAGAATGATGTACATTGCAGATGTCTCCTCATGTAAAGTGGGAACGAAGTTGAAAGGTTCGTCAGAAACCGACAGGCGCGGTAACCACGCCCCTGCGATGCCTATTGTGCCGGTAGTGTTCTAATACCAAATCTGAAAAATAAATTCGCATTTCAGAGATTTTGAAATGCTATGAGGATTCGGACGGATTAGACGGGCGAGGGGACCTCGCCCCTACGAGCGGGTTTTCGCTAATGAGAAACGGTTATTCAGAAATGGTATAAGAATTAAGATTGTGCCTACCACCACGGACGCAGTGCCTGATAGGTCTCCATACCGACCAGATGCTTGATGAGTTTGTAACACTCCAAACGGATGAGTCGCTGGTAGGAAACGTGACGTTTCAATTTTCGATGCGAAACGGTCTGCTTCAATTGCTCATCAAATGCAGCGATGAACAGTTTACGCCCTTTGTCATTGAGGTAACACCCATCAATACTATTTTCAAAGTGTTTTGACTCGTTGAGCTGCCGACGGTTGAACAAACGAAATATAATTCTGTCAATGATGAGTGGTTTGAAAATTTCGGCAAGATCGAGACTCAGCGAGAAGCGGCGTTCTCCGGGCTCGTGGAGGAAACTGACCGTCGGGTTGAGCTGCGTGCGATAGATTTCCGTGAGGCAGGCGGTATACATCATCGAGTTGCCAAATGAGATGATGGCGTTGATCGGATTGTCCGGTGGACGACGGACGCGCTTTTCAAAAGGTATCTTTAACGCCAAAATTGTATTGAAGGCAGTGTAATAGGTGTCTCGGATGAGGCCCTCATAGCCCATCAATGCGTTCGTGTTCTTTGCGGTTTGGCTTTCAGCAAAAATTGCCTCAATTGCTTCAATTTGCGCCCCGCAATCTTTATCACGATTCGTGTGATACCGCAAAATCCGTAACATATTGAAAACAGCGGACGCAACGAATTCGTGTGCCAGGGGCATCCGATTGGCGGGACTTTCGTAGTGTTGGACCTGTTTGACGAGCAGGGAACCCGAGTTGAGGTATTCTCTGGGGTAGTAACTCCCTGAATAATAACCGTAGTAGTTAAACACATGAAAGGCAATATGTTTCTGCGAAAGGAAGTTGAGGAGTCTGGTGTTAAGATCAAGTTCACCGTAGAAGTAAAGCGAGTCAATGTCTTCAATAGGGATCGGGATGCGTCGGGCATTTTCTGGCTCTAAGTACAGTGTGTTGTCTTTCCGGCGCAGTCTGCCGGGTTGGGTGATGTAGTAGTTCCGGGACATAATGGGTTCCTTTTCTTTTTCGGGCGAGGCAACCTCGCCCCTACGGATGAATTCCGTCTGTTAACTCCAACAGAGTTCTTGGTAGCTACAGGATTTACAGATTTTCATATAGTCGGCGTGAGGGGGTGTCGGTAACGCTGCAACTTCATTTACTTTTTCGATAGCAGCTTCCACTTCTTCTTCCTTTTCGGATGTGAGTTCGACCTCGGTCGTTCGCCGTTGGCGTGGGTAGTTTATAACGCCTTTCCTGTTGGATATTCCCTTCTGTTTGAGGAGATAGAGGTAATAACAGAGCTGCATGACGTGTGCGGTTTCCATCGCAGGCCCCGATTTGATGTCGTGGAGGATACCGTATTTGTCGACGAAATCTATTTTCACGAGATTGTCAATGTCCCATTCTCTGCGTTTTTCGCGAGGGTAACTCTCGTCGTGGAGGTGGTTTCCCATGTCAACATATTCCGAAGTGTGTTCCATGTCGAGGTGGTTCTGATAGAACCAGAGCTTGCGTGTGCAAACGTAGAGATAGTTGATAGCAGTGCCGGTGATGTTCGGTTGGTCTGGGGTTTGCATTTGTGGTGTCTCCTTTCAATGTTCCATAGGGGCGTGGTTGCCACGCCCGTCATAAGCGTTTTCATCATTTTGTAGGGGCGTGGTTGCCACGCCCGCTATAAGATGTTTGTGCTATGTTCATTTAAAAGTAAACCGAGCATGTCATCATAGCGAACCTTTATGAACCATTGCCCTAACTTTCCAAAGCGTTTACGCTCATATAGCTGCCCCTCCCGGTGTAGTCTTCCAAATTGACGCTCACTAATTTGGGCAATGTAAGCTCTGGATTCGTAGTATTGACGGTTTTCAATTTTTACCCAAAAATCTTCTTCATAACACTCGGGTACAACCTCAACACTCTTAAAAAGTTCATTAAATTCCTGATGCCCTTTAGAATCTTCAATAAACGGCACAATGTCTTGTAAGTGCCGCTCAAACAATTGTTTCGCTCTATCAAATTTTTTCTGTTCATCCTCATTATAGCCATCAGAATAAACTTCATCAATCAGACCTTGGATTTTGGATTCGTGGAGAACGTCTACAGATGCGAACGCTTTTATAGTGCGTTCAATCTTGTCAGGGGAATAGATATATTTGTCGTTTTCACTACCCTTTTCGCATATATGGACATCACAGATGTCTTTTTCACCTTTCCTGTTAACTCGACCAAAACGTTGAATGAGCGCGTCTATCGGGGCTGGTTCTGAAAATAGACAGTCAAAATCAATATCGAGTGAGACTTCTACGGCTTGCGTGCCGACGAGTAGGTTTGCGTCTTCAAGTTCCTTTTCAATCCGTTCTCGGTCTTTGAGGATAAATCGGCTGTGAAGGAGTTTAGCGTTTTCGGTTACACCCATTAATTCCTGAAACACATCTTGTGCTTGCTGGACAGTATTACAAACGACTAAAACACGCTGCTTTTGACTGAGACGCTCTTCAATCAGCGGAATTGCATCATGGATATTTCCGTCAAATAATTGGACTCGGTGTCGAGTGTATGTGTCCCGTTTTTCGGGTCCCATTTCAATCTGTGGTGGATCACCAAGTACCTTACTAATCATGCCTTTGAGGAACTGTGGCATTGTGGCAGTCATAATGCAGAATTGTGCGTCGTAATCTTTACGGAGTCGTTCTACCATTGTGAGAATAAGCGCGGTTGTGTGCGGGTCATAAGCGTGGATTTCGTCAAAAATAAAAAGCCCTTTGGACATCTCCGCCATTTGCATCTCAAAGCCGCGTATACCAAAAAAGGCTTTTAGGAGTTGAAAAGGGGTGAGTACCTTGTAAGGTCGGCAAATTTTTCGAGTCAGATTCTGTTGATCTTGAGCTTCGGCTGCGGCCTCTTGATAGGTATAGTCTTTATCGACGAGCTGTTGATAAACGAAATAAGCGGCTTTACCGTGCAACACACCGATTCTGTCATCGGATACGAGGTCTGTCAATCGATTATACATAGCGTTGATGCTGGCAGTGTAGGGTAAAACATAAAAGACACGGTTACCAAGTGTCTTGCCCTGATTTTTGTCCGACCAGAGGAGTGCGGCTTCAGTTTTACCGGAGCCTGTCGGTGCGGAGAGCATGAGTTGCCCGGTTGTTTCTCCAGAGACTTTTTGAAAGGGTTGCCACCCATGAAACTGCTGTCCTTTTTGCTTTGCCTTTTGTTTAATGTGTTGCATCAGGCAGGCTTTAAAGTTGTCAAGTGCGGTTTGTATCTCGTTTTTTCCCGCAGAAGCGAGATGATCGCAAGCAATCATACACCCACGGAGGAGCATGCCATAAGTGCTGTGTAGGATGGATAAAGGATGATTTTTTAATTGATGGTTCCTTTTAGTTCTTTGGTAAGGCAGCAAGAAATCGCGGTAGCCGTTAACAAGTTGGTCAGTTGAGGTAACAGGTGTCCACATACATTTTTCCAGAAGACACCAATGCGTGACTTGTTTCTGAATTGCCATTAACGCTTCCCAAGTCGGTTCTAATTCTTTGATTTTATCCTGCCAGACTTGGAATCCGATTTCACTTTCAGGATAGTGCTTATATGTGTGCCTAAGGGTGTCAATATCTTTATGATGTGTCAAGATTGTAAGTCCGATTGCCTTTTTTGCTTCTTGTGAGAGTTGAATGCCTGCTACAAATCCTGCAGATAGAATTTCATGGCGATAATTCCATCTCGTGCCATTGGTGAGTTGTTTTTGGAAACCCGTCGCCGCCTTTCCGAAATCGTGAAGGGCGACAGCGTAGAAAAGATGCTCAAAGAAATTGGAATTTTGGGCGACATCAGTTAAAAACGGCATCTGTTCTCGGAGGCTATTGTATACGTCGAGGCAATTTTCTGTATGCTTTTGGAGCGTTTCTGGTGGGTTGCTTTTTGCAAACAATATTGACATGGATTTTCCTCTGCGTAGGGGCGAGGTCCCCTCGCCCATCATAGATATTGTCATGGTTTCGTAGGGGCGTGGTTGCCACGCCTGCCTGTGTCCATTTCGGTTGCTCTCACCATTTGGAAGGATTGTCAGGATGCAATTGATCTAACGCCCATTTCATCGGATTGTCCTGAATGTATTGGTGAATTCGTTGTAAATCTGCGTCGTCTCGGATGATATGATCGTGATAATTTCTTTGCCAAATGCGCGTCCCGGGTGTATTGCGGTGTTGGTTGATATACTTGGTGGATTGGTATTTGAAGTAGGCTACGATTTTGCCTAACGAAGGTGAACCTCTATAAGCGGGCGAGGGGACCTCGCCCCTACGGTGAGAAGTGTTTTCTATTGGGTGGGGGGACCCCGCCCCTACGGGGTTGCATGTGATAATGCCGTGTATGTGGTTGGGCATGATAACAGACTCCCCTAACCCAATGGAAGGAAAATGTTGGGGAATACGGTTCCAACATTCAACGACGATTTTGCTTATTGCGTTCAATTGCATTTGTTCGTCCACAATCGCCCCAAATAAACATTTCCGGTGTTGGGCACAGACGGTCACGAAAGATGCACCGGGTTGGCTGTAATCATAATCCCGTAAGCGCGTGGGTTTGCGACGTGGAAGATTGGGTCTCATAAGGGAAATATCTCCTGTGGGCCCAGGGGCCCCGTCCCTACGGTTGTGTAGATTGTTGTTCTCCTACGGGCGAGGGAACCTCGCCCCTACGATGTATTGGGGTTAGGGATCAAAAAATTGCATCTGGTTTCCGCTCACGTCTGGAATTTGATAGTTTTTGTCAATAGGTTTCCTTGTTTGCTCAACAGGGACTGTGAAATTTCCCGGGATGCGTTCATGCAAATACACCCCCCAATTCTTATCAGGATCGTGTAGAACATTGCCCCTGTACTTTATCGGTTCGGTAATGATGCAAAAAGCACGCGTGCCGCATTGCCGACGGGGTATTTCCGCCGTGAAGTGCGTAGGCAATGCCTGGACCTGTCCATAAAGTTGTGGGTCAGGGAATGGGATTATCGTATTTTGATAAGTCGTTTCCGACCTACTCTCTAATTCAATTTCATCTATGGATTTGACAGTTGCTAAATCGGAGGAGCGTCCCAAGAGCAACGGATACCGAGGGCGTTCAAACGCTTCCTTTAACCATATCTCTGGGGTATAGAGATAGAGCTGAGGTTCAACGAGAAATTCACGTTTTTTTATGTTAGGGTTCATACGCATTGAGTACAATACTTTTGAAGAACCTAAACCAGATTTTTGCTTGTTTATCTTAGAGTTCGGACTCAAAGTATCCTCAAACTCGTAGATAGTTTCTAAATCAACAGCTTTTCCGTTACTTTTAAAAACAAATCCGATTGCAGTGTCGTGCGGTGTAACCCAATCACCTTTTGCGGCGGTAAAGAGCCCATAGAGAGTCGAGAGTGGTGGCAAAGGGAGTGTCGGTTGGAATCCGCTAATAAATAACGGATTCCGGAAAGAGGCGATCCAGCCGGTAATATGAACGCGAATTACCTTCATGGTGTGTCTCCAACGTGAGTTTCTAACTTTTGTGACAGTTGAGTAATTACCGTATTTGGTGTATCGTAAACGATCTCACCCGGCAGATTGTTGTCACCTGCTAACTCAGTGAGTTTGCCGTCTATGTCATCCATGAACCCGCTCCGTCTACCGATGTAAATTGCATCGCAAAATCTGTCTTTGTAATCTCCTATGATCTCTCGCAAGGCAGACAGACTTAATTTACCAAGCCCTTCTTCTTCAACTATTAAATTCATGAAGGGATGGTTGCCGCCCTTAAGCACAGAAAGAATAATGAGTTTGGGAGTAACGTCAGTGAGATGTGATGTCAACTTTGCCCCTCCGCTGAGAAAAGGAAGTGCCTTAAGTGTCTGTTGACAACGTCGGACGCGGATATCTTTCGGAAGGACCCACGGTGAATCTTCATTTTCTCTTGTTCCACGTGCGGCTTCAATAGTTGGAACATAGTCGTCACGGATATTTTTATACCCTGTCTTGTTAACAGCGGAAAACGATCCGACCGCACTAAGGTTTAGAGAAAAGATACCTTGTAGAATACAAGAGTAAAATTGGTGTTCATAAGGCACTGGGTCCCCTTCCTGACGTGCCATCACACCAAAATCGTTCGTTGGGATTTGTGGTGAAATGGAAATAAGCGGTGAGCATTTGAGAGGGGACAAACGGGTTACCGTAAGATCTTCCTTTTGTTTTCCTTTCCCTTCACTTCGCGCACGCATATAACCAAAAACATCGTCATCGTCATATTTTACCGGATCTACTTTGGTATATGCGATTTTATCCTCTCGATCTATAGGTGAGTTATGCCAGTCGTCAAATTCATGTTCAAGAGTCGTGCGCCACCAATTTCGCCATGCTTGACCGGACACATAGGGATAAGTCTGTCCTCTGCGCCCTTTTTTAAGGGTTTTAACAACAACTATGTTATCGTTAGGACGATCCTTCGGTTTATCAGCGTTATTCAACGCTGAATAAGGGGCATCAATAAGCATTAGTCCAATAAGATGCTTAGACATGATTAATTATCCTCCTGTTCAGTTAACCAACTGTGAAGTTGTTCATAAATCCGAAAAAGCAGCAAGTCACGGGTTTCACGCCAAAACCTGACATTATCATTTATAGAATGTCTCAACTGTTCTTTTTCTTCTTCATCCAACTCACTATCATCTAACTCATCACTCCAAGATTGAGCATTATCAGCAGAAATAAAAATATGTTCAACACAATCATCAAACGAGAACAGCGGCTCTGGTTCCTTTTGAACAATCCTATCTCTAATGATACGTAATAAAACGCTGCGGCAGTCAAAATAAGTTGTTGCATTTTCTAAATCTTGGAGTCGATTTAATCCACGCTTTTCAGATTTACGGATACTCTCTGCAATTAAATCGCCAACCTGCTTAATTTTCTCAATCCGTGTTGGTTTCATGTTTCTCACCTTCTGTAAATAAAGGGAAAATAATTCCCAATTTCCGCGATGTTTTTGAGTACGCCGGCTTAGAAAGAAGCCACGAATGGATCGATCTTCTAATAGGTACTCATATACAAGGTTTCTTGACTTCTTGTAATCTTTTTTAGATTTCCCCCTCCCGTAACCGATTTGGACGATCTCGTACCAGGCATCCTTATAGGGATTCTGCTCGGCGGCAGATAAAAATTGAAAGACAGAAGACGGGATGTAAAAGATTTCAATATCTGGAAACTGATTGTTGTTTGTAAAGGAGTAAACTTCCATAGATACATCTTTATCTGTGATTTCATCATAAAGCTGCATTTCCTCACATTCAATAATCATTTCCCGCACCATGTAAAACAAACCATTGCGAGAATTTTCATAATCAGGCTTAAAACATTCTCCTGATTGTTGTTGAGAATATTGTTGTTTAATACCTTGGATACACCGTATTGTCCAAATTCGCATAAGTTCCCAAGATTTGGAATGAAGCATAAGGAATCTTCCACCATTTTTCCCAGTCGCAACCAAAGAAAAGGGTAAAAACTGAATCGAGAAACTACAAGCGGGGCAATAACCTGCTCCTTCGGAGAAAACAGGGAAAAAGTTACTATTCTTTCCACCTGTTAGTGGAACGCCTGTTTTATCAAGCAAAGGTGTTGATCCTACGTCACGTCTACCACATCCCATACAATCGCCAATCTGATCAAGTTCCTTGACATTATGAATATAGTCAAGAAGCATTCCTCTGAAATGAGCTAGCCGTTCATCTTTTTTTTTCGAAGGATTAGTTAGTGAATGATTAAGTGTAAAAATTGAACCCCATTTTTCCCACTTCGCTGCCATAGGAATAAATTCCTCAACCATCACCTCAAGGTCTGTAGTTGTAATTTCCTCTGGCTGAGGTCGCCTTTCCAACCATTCACAAATTCCACAAACCCCCGCATCAACAAACGGATTTCCCATCAATTTTTCGTAAATTGGCATAGCATTTACCTCCCTTCAGAAAGTGTTAGAAATATATTATACAATTTTTACTAATGAGATTCAAATTAAAATTTGTTTGGACATCTACCATGCCGAAGCCTGCACTATTTTTGTCGCCGAAGCCACATTCGTAGCCGATCTGGATTAAGGGAATACTCCCAGAAACATCAAAAGGACACATCACGCCGCGAATCTTGATGCCTTTGTAGTCTACGAGACGGGTGACACGTCCTTGTCGTCTGTCAATATAGCCTTTGTCAAAAGTGAAGGTCAAGGTATCGTCATGCGGGGCGCGACCGTGGATCGCTTCGTGTTTGCGGATGAGGTTCTGACGGATGCGTTCTGAGAAGGCGGGATCCTCACAAGAGTCAAACCGAGTTATGGGCGGACAGTTTGCTGTTGTTTGAGGGTTTCAATTTCTCCTCTAAGTTCTTGATTGATTTTCTCCTGTTCGTGATCTCTTGTGCTGCGCCAGCCTATCATGACAGTCAAAGCTACCAGCGGAATGCCTATCAGAGCTATCATGGCGACGAACAACGCTATGAGCCAGGTGATTAGGGTCTTGATATTCTCTATCTGTGTGTTGGTATTTTCTTTAATGCGTGTCTCCGACTCTTTAATTTTTGTGTCAATTTTCTCGAGATCTTCAACCGTCAATGCCGCAGGGCTAACCGAAGACCCCGCGAGAATACAGAGGAATATCAAAAGAAGCAGCATAGATTTCATAAGAGGCTCTCCTTTTGGAGATAGATAAGTAAGGTTCGTATATTATAACCCAAGTTGCCACTTGTAGCACAAACTTTCCAGGTTGTGTCTGTGGATGCGCAAACTAAAAGTTTACGCTACGAGACCCTCGCGGCTTATCAACGCTTTTCACTGAAAAATGGGGTTCCTACATCCGAACTCAGGATGTTTATAGAGAACGGTTCTCTCAGGACTCCCAGCCCTGTCAGGGCGATATGTTTATAGAAAGTCGTATCATCGTGTATTTTAGCCCTGTCAGGGCGATATGTTTATACGCTCAGCAGTTTCACATTCAAAAACATAGTTCCTATCATCAGCAATCCTAAAAAGATAAAGACGTTCAACATATGCCTCACCAAACCTCTTGGTTCAATGCGGGGTTCTGGATTTTTAATCCACTGTGCAAGAGCATACAAGTGCCCATGAGAATATGAAAAAGCCGAAAAAACCTTCTAACTTTGATAAATATATCGATGCTACACACATATCGCCCTTACAGGGCTGAATAGGGTGCCGTCCCTTTTTCTATAAACATAGCGTTCCTACGGAACTCAAGAGGTTCGAGGGTGAGACGCAATGTCCCCCATAGGCATCACGTGTTAAACCTAAGGCAACGCTAAATTGACACCTATGGTGCGGTTAGATGAAGATTAATTTATTAATTCGGTAATTTCCTAACGGGTCCGGTGCGGTTAGGAAACCGCACCTACAGGGCCGGGGAAAATATTGGATTACCGATTTATTTTCTGAAACTTCATGAAACCGCACCTACCGGTTCTGTGGATCAAAACGCGTAAAAAATGGAAAACTAAATGCCCCTACCCTGTAGGGGTGCTATGTAAATGAAAAGTAGAAATTTGGGTTATTATAGCAAACATATCAACGAATATCAAGGAAAATGCGTGAAAACCGATATTCAGGTTAGACTTCTGCCATGCCGAAGCCTGCACTGTTTTTGTCGCCGAAGCCACATTCGTAGCCGATCTGGATTAAGGGAATACTCCCAGAAACATCAAAAGGACACATCACGCCGCGAATCTTGATGCCTTTGTAGTCTACGAGACGGGTGACACGTCCTTGTCGTCTGTCAATATAGCCTTTGTCAAAAGTGAAGGTCAAGGTATCGTCATGCGGGGCGCGACCGTGGATCGCTTCGTGTTTGCGGATGAGGTTCTGACGGATGAGTTCGGAGAAGGCGGGATCCTCGGGTAAGCAATAATGCATGACCTGTTTACCATCACGCTCGCGTTTTGTAGACATCGTGATTGGGGAGAGACATCGGAAATACATCTCGGGTTGAAAGCGCGGAATACGCGGCACGGTGACATCCTTGATTCGCAACTGATGTTGACCTATGGACAATCTGCCCTCGGTGAGCAAAGTATCGGCGAAATGGGATAGGAAGCGTTCGACGGGGGAGGTGATATACCACGTCAACGTTGATCCGAAGTGGATCGTCGCACCGGTGATGCGTCTGCGTTCCGCCATAAGCTGCGAGAAGGTGAAGAGCTTGAAACGTTTTTCTGCGGCAGCGTAACCCTCCTTGTGAAGAAAGGCGGCGTATTCAGGGTCGGATTCTGCGAGGAACCGGTAGATGACACCCGCGAGCGGATAGTTATAGTTGATAGGAAGCGTAATTCCGTTACCAACATCGGCGAGGATTTTGATGCGCATATTATATTCCCATCCGAAGGGCGACGGCGGCGAGGAGGATCAACAACGATACGACTCCCATCAGGCTCGATATGATTGACAGCTGGGAACGGAGGGGTTTTATCTCCGGGGGGAGTTCCGTAAGGTCAGGATCTAAGGTCTCGATGGCTGCTGCGAGTCGCGGTGCGAAAATCATACTGTGTAATGCCGTGAGGATGACCAGCACGAAGAATAGCACGATTTTGATGAGAAGCGTCCGCATAAAGGCGTTGGAAATCGCAGTGGTAGAGGTGAGATCCACTGCAAAGAAGATGTTGACGATGCCGGTGAAAAATAACACACCGATACATCCCCATACGATGGGCTCAAAGCGTTTCCCGATTTGCGTCAAAAGCTGGATACGCTGGACAGGGGGCAGGTTTTGTCTGAAATGCGGAACGATCACCATCGCTAAAATCAGGTTGCCGCCGACCCAGACGACAGCAGCGATAACGTGTAGCCAAAGAACGAAAAGCGAGAATATTTCCATGTTTTAAATTTTCCTTGCGGTTAAGCTGAGTGCGTTTGGATTGTCAAGCGCGTTGTTCATATCCGCCTGTGTGTTTTTGCGAATCAACGGTATGAAGCCCGTGTGGGCTTCCCCGGGGTATTTCTGCGTATTGTTGCAGACTACTGTTTTGGGTTTAATGAACACCTCATGTGTCCTGTGTATTCTGAAGGTTCTCAATGTCGTTAATAACCCTCTCAGCGCGAGCGATCAACGTATTTCGTTCACCCGTGGACAGTGGCACAGGCGCGAATCGGTGGTAATCACACTTCGTGAGAAGGTCGATAAGTGCGTCAAGGATAGGTTTCGGAATTCCGGCGTTCGCGCAGACTTCTCGTGCTGTGTCGATATTCCGCTGTGACACGCCAAATGTATCCTCAAGATATTGATGAAGCACTTGTGCGAGTGCGTTGGCAAATGTTGTCGCATTTTCTGTGGTATCGCTATTTATGAGCCTCCCAAGTGCCTGGCGTGCCTGTGAAACGGGTGTTATCGGTTCTGTCTCGGTATCCTGTGTGTTTCGATTTCTGGATCCACTGACTTCGGATGTATCCGTTCCTGTTTCGGTGTTCGGCTTCCTTCCTGTAGGGATCGCAAACCCAGTGCGATACCAGAGATACCCCCCTATACCCAACGCCGCTATCAGAATTGCCAAAACAATTAACCAGAGTAACCACGGTGAACTATCGGTCTCATATTCAGCAGGGTCGTTTGGGTGCGGGCGCACAGAAACAGGGATAGGAGTGGTCTGCGTGGTTGTATAAACCGCACGGATCGGATCGAAACAGGTGTATGCGATCGCGGGGATGCGGAATATTCCCTTTCTAACAGGGGTGAGTGTGTATACGTAAGCCCGGCTTGTTGATGTTATCACTTCAAACCGAGTGGCTCGGCTCACCATGACCCCAGCAATCCTTGGCAGCGTGGGGGGTATAACTGTCTGGATATTGCCGTGTCCGGAGATACGGACAGTGAGTGTTAGTTCGTGTCCGGCTTCAATCCAACCCCGTTCAATTTCAGCAGAAATTTGATATTCACCGATAGCGCCGTTGAAGTGAGACGGTCTGCCTGTTTCGGGAATCGGTTGCACCGTCAAGGTCAACGGTTTGGTTTTCAAGGTTCTACGTCCTTGCGGGAGGGGTAGCAACAGTTCCGCAGGTGCAAGCACGATCTGTCCGATTTTCTGTTGTGGATATAACGTGCGGGTATGCTCTTCGACCCAAAACGTCTTCCCGCGAATTTCTCGTGTATATAACGGTCGTTTTTGGGGGGTCTCGACGAAGAAACCACGGAATGTCGGGAGTCGTGGGGTTGGTGACTCGCGAGTCGGGAGCACCGTCGTATAAAGGTATCGGAATGTGTAAGTCAAAGGAGCGTTGAGATACGGTTCGTGCGTATCAACCTCCGCTTCAACTTGGTGAATCGCGTTGGTTGAAACATCTACGTATGTATCAGTGCCGCTCACGCGAATCGACCCCGGATTTGCGAAATACGGGGTGCCTTGATAGGCGAGACGGATGTCGGATAGCGTAAAGTCGCCGATCTTTTGTGGGATCAATTCATAAGCCCACGCCATAGAAACCGCAATTTGGTTGGCTTCTAAGCGGGGTGTCGTTTCGGAGTGCAGGGGCACTGCAAGGAACGCCGGTAGGAAATTGAACTGCGGGGCTTCAATATGCTTGATGAATGCCTCTCCTGAAAGTGTGAGGTCCAACCGCGCTTTCTCTCCAAATTGGATGTGACGCGGACTCACCACGGCAGCAACATTGATCTCCTGGCTTTGTGCCGCTGTTGCGAGAAAGATGAAAACGATGCTGACGAACTGAAGGTTACCAATCCTTTTCACGCCGATATCCACTTTTGCGTTGTTGTTGTAATTTTTGCCGTAGCCTGTTTTCATTCTCACTGAAACGTTCTAAGAGCCGAAGGGCTTCGGCTTTACCAACGTCGTTTGGCTCGGTTTTCGGTGCAGTGCTGCTCTTCGCCTGCTGTTGTGCGAGGTCTTGTTGCTGTTTTAAGAGTTGACGTGCCAATGCGAGGTTATGGTGTGCATCCGTATCTTGGGGGTCAAAGCGGAGTGCCTGCTGGTAAGCGTCAATTGCACTCGTAAGATCACCGACTTTAAATTGGGCGTTGCCTAAGTTATACAAGATACTGGATCGATTGAGAGTGTCTTCAGTCTGTTCAGCGTGTCTTGATAGCGATGCCTGAAATGTCCGTGCCGCCTCTCGAAATTTACCCTGTCTGTAGAGGGCAGTCCCTAAGTTATAGTGTGCAACGGGATTGTCAGGTTTTTCAAGGGTTGCCCGTTGAAAAGCCGCGTGTGCCTCGTTGTAGTTTCCACGCACATAAGCCGCGTTCCCGGCTTTCATAGCGCGGGTCCAACCCCCGATCCATCCGCTGAGAACGATAACGAAAGCAGCTATAAACGAGCAACAGCGCATTTTGTTTATCATAGTCTTATTATAGCAGATGCTTTTATGGTTTGCAAACAAATGTAATGGGGTATCGGTATTGTCTTTCTCAGTTCCGCTCAACCCAATCTACGGAAACTATACGAAAGGAAGTTGCGTCTATAAGGATCAGGGTTTAGGAGACAATAAAAAAGGCGCGCTTAGAAAGCGCGCCTACAAAAATAGCGATAGATCTTATTGGCGTTTGATATCCGCCCAAGTTGTCGTCAACTTCCCAGTGGGTTCAACGGAAACCACGATATCTGCGATCTCATCGAAGAAACTCGACTGGTCGGTTGAATCTTTGGGGTAAACGGTAACGGCATCGTTCGTTGCATCGTCTAAGTGCAGGTTGAAATATGCGGAACCGCCGGATTCACCACACCGGTAAAGGAGGACGTTCGCGCCTTTTTGCAAGTCGATTTCGACGTCGTGCAGAATCGTTTGCGCGGCACCTGTCCATCTGGTATTGTTGTACCATTTTTCGCCGTTGATCCAGATTTGCGCGTGGTCATCGTGTGCTGGAGACATCACGGCTGTCATATCGCTCGGAGAATCGATAACGATCAGAGCGTATGTATCGATATTATCAACGGGTCCGCCTCTGTTCATATTGTTGCCATCTGCGGGATCGATTTCGAAGACTGTCCATCCACGGTCACCGCCGTGGTCGTCGCCCCATTCCATATCAATGTCCTGCGTCATCAACAGACCGTCCAGCGTTGAAAGTGATGCCTGATTCAGTTTGCCGCCGCTTCCTTCTTCGATGAAGTCCATCGGGCCAGAAACTTGGAAGGTCCCGTTGTTTTCGTAGTTGCCATCAGGGCCATACCACAATGTAATCCACGGCGAATCACTGCGATCTTCTCTCAGATCGTCGCCGTTCGGATCTGGATCTTCTAAGAGCATGTCTTCAGCCAAGGGACCCCCTGTGAGGAGATCAGCTGCGAATACATGGTGTGAACCACTGATAATGAGCGTAAATACGATCGCGATTGCGAGTGCAAAAGTATCAAATCTTTTCATTCTGTATCCTTTTTTGGAGATTAAAAACTAAAGTAAATAGGACGCGTTGTGAGCATCCTAAGATTCTTTAACAGTTTAACAAATTATAAACGCTGAAATTGCGTTCGAGATTACAATTTACTAATTATTATAACACCTGAACATAAATTTGTCAAGCGAGTTGTAGAACAATATTGTAACGCTTCAGTTTTCTAATGTGCGATTCCGCATTAACTAAGGTTTTAATACACGCGCTTCCTCAAATTTGTTGACCAAGTAAGCAACACCGTCCCCCTCGGATATACCTAAAACAATCCTGGCTTTTCCATCGGGCGCGAAAAGTGAGAGGACCCCGCCGCCTTCATTCACCATGAGAGAGGCACCGGTTTTCTCCTTTGCACCTTGCGTCGTCACAACGCCATTCCCCTCCGCAACCAAAAGCGAGGCGGCACCGACTCCCTTTGGACCGTAAGTTACCAAACGTCCGCCATTTCTGTCCCAAGAGATATGAACGCGCGGCTCCATATCATCGCTCATGAGCCTTATATCCTTACGCACGATGAGCTCCCCGACGGTCAGTTTATCAATCGTTTCATATCCAAACTGTGCGTCTGTGGTGTTGTTCATGTTCCCTAACATAAAACCGGCGAGGGTCAGCAGTCCCCCGAGAAACATATATTTCAGTTTTTCACGCACTCTCAATTTCATTGGATTCTCCTTGTCAAAAGACTCGTAGAATACCCGCAGAAAGCATTTCTTTGGCATCCTTGGTAAGTTATGTTAGGTATGGGATCGGCTGTCAGCAGTCAGTAACCCCCTCAATCCCCCTTATCAGGGGGACAGGGCATTAAGAGTCGGGATTCGGAGATCCCCTACACGGTTTGTCAGGGGTCGGTGCAGAAAAAAGTGAGCAAGAAAAAGCCCTCGTCTGAAAAGAGTAGACAAGGGCTTATCTTTGCTACTAATTCCGCTTAATATCTGCCCAGGTGCTTGTCAATTTTCCAGCAGGATCGACTGCAAGAGCACGAGAGGCTTCGTTGAAGAAACTTTTCTGGTCTTTCGCCTTTTCTGGATAGATTTTGCAGAGCCTGTGCGTGTCTGAGTCAAAGTGCAAATTGAGGTATGCGGCACCGCCGGATTCGCCACATCGGTAAAGCACAACATTCCCGCCTTTTACCAAGTCGACTTCGATGTTGTAGTGCACGATCTGCGCGCCCCCTGTCCAGGTGCGATCGTTGTACCATTTTTCACCATTGACCCAAATCTGTGCCCAATCGTCGTGTGCCGGAGAAAAGATGGATTTCATATCTTTGGGTGCCTCAATCACACACATCACATACGTATCGATGTTATCGGCGGGACCGTCTCTATTCATATTGTCTTGATTTGCGACCTCAAGTTCAAAGACATCCCACTCTCGGGTGCCGCCGTGCTTCTTAGCCCATTCCATTTTAATGCTCTGGGTCTTTTTCAAGCCTTCGATCGTCGAAAGTGAGATTTCCGTCAGTTTTCCATTGGTGCCTTCGTCGATCAGGTCTCTCGTCCCGGAAACTTGGAAACTTCCATTGTTTTCATAGTTTCCATCGGGCCCGTACCACAGACTGATCCAATCTTTGACATCGGCGTGGTTCTCGCCCAATTGTGCGGCGGCGGCTTCCGCGCGCCAATCTTTCTCTGGTATAGGACCGCCTTTAATGTTGACTTTGTGCTTCTGTGCCAATGCGAGATGCGAGGTGCTCGCAACCAGCGCAAAGATAATTGCTATCGCAAGCATAAGTTGATACACTCTTTTCATTTTTCTCTCCTCCATGGTGGATATGTCTATGCGGGCGAGGCGACCTCGCCCCTACGATGTTACCCAGATTCACTGATGGATTGTATAACGTGAAACAATCCAACATTATAATTCGGCAGTATAACAGATGTAATAAAATTTGTCAAAAAAAATGATAAAAAAATGGCGGATTGTCGCGCAGGGTAGCACCACAATCCGCCTATGTAAGCATAAAGTTAGAAAACACAAATATAGAAACTGTGAGGTGTTCTATTTGCGTTTAAGGTCTGCCCACGTTGTTGCCAATTTGCCGGCTGGGTCAACAGCGAGAACGCTCTGAACTTCATTGAAGAAACTCTTCTGGTCCTTGGCTTTCTGTGGGTAGATATCGACCGCCTTATGCGTTTTATCGTCGAAATGCAGGTTCATATACGCATGTCCACCGGATTCACCACACCGATAAACGACGACATTCGCGCCTTTCACCAAGTCGACTTCAATATTAAAGTCCACCTGCAGCGCTGCACCCGTCCAACGGGAATTGTTGTACCATTTTTCGCCGTTAATCCAGATCTGTGCGTGGTCATCATGCGCTGGGGACATCACAGACGTCATGGCTTCGGGCGCGTCGATAACGCAGATCGCATACGTATCAATGTTATCGATGGGACCGTCGCGGTTCATGTGGTGGGCATCCGCTGGATCGAGTTCAAAGACTGTCCACCCGCGCGGACCGCCATTGCCTTTCTTCCAATTGACATCAACAGTTTGGGTCAATTCCAGACCCGCAACGGTCGAAAGTTTAAGCTGGTCCAACTTACCCCCTGTGCCTTCATCAATGAGGTCTTTGGGAGCGGAAGCACCAAAACCGCCGCTGTTTTCATAGTTTCCATCGGGACCATACCACAGGGTGATCCAGTTTTTGTTGTCCGAGTGGTCTTCATTCAGTTCCCCGGCTGGATCCTTTAACCAATCCCCCTCTTTGAGGGGACCATCTTTAATATTGACTTTCCCTTGCGCAACTGCAAGGTGGGAGATGCTCATCGTCAGCGCGAACATAATCACTATCGCGAGCGTGAACTGATAAAACTTTTTCATTGAAATGTGCCTCCTTATAGATAGACAATTCACACAACAGCGCAGGCACTGGTAGCCCGTCTGTTTCGCTAAAAAGTTAAGTGAATCTATAGTGGATCCTAAAAATATATGAACATCTTTGTAGCATAAACTGTTAGTTTGTGCGAGTGTGAATGTCCAAATAATTCTAAAATCTACCGTAAATATGCAATCTGGATTCACTCAGAAAGTTACACGTTATCAAGCATTATAAACTTTTTAGGAAAATTTGTCAAGTGTCAATTGTTAGTAGCAGAATTTAGGGATAGGCATCTAAAGCTGCCTGCCATTTGGTAAGTTGCGCGACGCGCTGCTGCGTATCCGCCGGTATTTCAAGAGGTCTACCACGAGTGTCAACGACCAATCCAACGACACCGCCCATCACTTCCGATTCAACGGCGTGTCCATTCCCTGCGCCGACATCAAATCGCCGTGAAGGTTGAAGTTTTACTGTCGCCTTTTCACCCAATGACAGCGGGTAGAGACGGAGTTCGCCGTAAGGGACATCCTCGGTGATGGGTGGGTTGCCTGCGATGCCAACTTCAATCGAAAGGCAGATTTCACCCACCTTGGCAATGCCGACTGGCGTGATCGCAGTGCCTAAATGGATGAGGCAATCCCGTTCAAAGACCTGCGTCGCGGCTTCAGGGTTGACCTGCGCCAAAACACCGAGTTGCGGCATCATGAAGATGCTATCAACAGCGAGATGCGTTATGCCTTCAGGTTGAAAGGCGTCTATCATCATGAGCATGGCTTGCTGACGCCGGGGTGCGTGCGATAAAACACCCCCACTTCCGACGATCATATCCAAGGAGAACATATCAACGAGGGTTTGACCGCTTTCGGCTTGATCGAAGGCTTCAGAGATCGTCCGTTGTTGCTGGACACCCCGCAATTCCACGGCGAGCTGTTTATGTTGTTCAAAAGCGAGTCGGAGTGCCTCACGCGCAATCGCTTGTTCGAGGATCAGTTCTTGCAAGGTTTGTGGGATTGTCGTCGGGCGAATCATCTTGTTCTTGATGCGGTTGCGGAGATCCCCGACTTCAATATCAAACGGGACCCAACGGAGGACGTTTTCTAAACCGGCTTCGGCAAGGACGTTAGAGACGCTGTAACTCATACCGAGATTCGCACTCACAGTGCGGTTAAAGATAGATGCGTCCTCTCTGTTTTTAAAGACGGAAAACACGTCCGTCGTCGCGCCACCGATGTCAACACCCACGACCGCAATATCTTGTTGTGCAGCGACGGTCTGAATGATCTCACCGACTGCCCCGGGGGTCGGCATAATCGGTGCGTCTGTCCAGTCGATGAGTTTCCTGTAACCGGGTGCATGTGCCATAACGTGTTCAAGGAATTGGTCCTGAATCTTGTGGCGTGTCGGCATGAGGTTTTCACGTTCTAAAACCGGACGGAGGTTGTCCACCATCTCCAGTGCCATTACGTCTTGCAGACGTTCTTTGATCAATTCGCGAGCGTCTTTGTTACCGGCATAGATGAGCGGGAGTTCGTAAGCGATACCCAACCGAGGTCTCGGACGGGCAGCTGCGATAATTTCAGCTAATTCGACGACGTGTGAGGTTGTCCCACCGTCGACACCCCCGGAAAGGAGTAGCATATCGGGACGTAGATGCCGGATGCGTTCAATTTTTTCGTGTGGAAGGCGCTTATCGTTCGAGGCAATAACATCCATAACGATGGCACCTGCCCCGAGTGCGGCACGCTCGGCACTTTCCGCGGTCAGATTGCGGACAACGCCTGCGACCATCATCTGGAGTCCGCCACCGGCGCTGCTCGTTGATATGTAGATGTCAACGCCTTCATCTCCGCGTTGTGGTTTGAGAATCACACCCTCGTTGAGGAGTTTACGTCCTGCGAGTTCCTCGACTTCGGTGATTGCATTAATAACGCCTGCCGTTACATCCTCGACAGGTGCTTCTACTGTGGTCGGTGCCTCACCCCGCACGATGAGTTGGTATTCCGCCCCTCTTTTTTCGATTAGAATTGCTTTCGTTGTTGTGCTACCACAATCCGTGGCAAGAATAGAGCGGATGTCCTCCGCGGGTTTGTTCATATACCTTGTTTCCTATCTTAACGCCAGTTTGATAAAAGTGACATGTCGGGTTTCGCTATGGTTTCTGACCCAAGGAGGCCCTTGAAAACCGCAGATTTGTCCGAATTTCGAGGGTTTTCGTCCGTCTTTACCGCTCTACCTAGGGGAAACACCCCAGCAAAAACACCTACAGATTTATTTTCAAACTCACGTTATCTTACTAAACTTTGGACAATTTTTTCAAGGATACACATTTCGCCCCGCTGGGGTTTGCCTGGTGGGGGGATGGCGTTTCTATAAACATTTCGCCCCGCTGGGGCTATCCTTTGGGGCCTCCGAGTTTATTTTTTCGGAGTTGGGTATGTGTGAGAAACCTCGAGAAAAATCAGACATACCTTGAAAACAAGGTATGAACCTGACTGAAATTGTCCAAACTATAGTTATCTTAGATTTTGGATTTAACCTGTCGCGAGCGGAGCTTGCTCCTATAGAGCTATAGATTAATAGCCTAATTGGCGCAGATACTCACGGTTCACTGTCATGCGCTCGAGATCCGAGCGTTCCTCAAGTTGTCCAGGGCATGCGGTAACCCAGCGGTCATAATTGAGTTCCTCCAGTGTCGACATGATACCGGGGAAATCCATGACAGTGCCAGCACCAACATCAACCCAATCTACATCGTAGGAGTTGCCATCTCCACCAGTATAGCCTGCATAATCCTGAAGGTGAACATAGACGAGAACATCGCTATACCGGCGAATGGACTCAACCGGATCGTAACCCCAGAGTGCGGAATGGGATACATCTATGCACAATTTGCACTTTCGGAGGAGACTCATATATTTTGCCCAATCGTCGATTGAGTCCACGGTCGTGTTGGTATGGATATGATAACAGACCTCCAAGCCGTATTGTGCGGCGTATTCTGCCCAATCTTCGGAGACATCGGCGAGTGCGGCGAGATCTGAATGATTCACTGGACGGTCTTGCGGTTTTCCCGCGCCCATGAACATGAAACAATCGGCTTCGACTTCTGCGGCAAAGTCAATGCGTCGTTTGTTGAGTTCCATCTGTTCTGTGTCTTTATCGATCGGGAGTCCGCGTGCTGTTACGGCGGCGATCGGTAAATCCGTATTGTTACACACCTGTCGAATGTGTTGCGGTGTGCCTACCCAGTCCAAGGATTGCCGCATCTCCCAACCGTCCCATCCTGCGTCCTTCAGTTGCGTTAGCAATTCCTCAAAATCTGGTGTTTGCCAGCGGAGTGTACTATATCCAAATTTGAAACCCATAGTGTTTCCCCCTCTCTGTTTGGGTTAGGGTGCTGTCCACCGACCTTCGGAAGACACAATGGGCAGCACCGTCTCACTTCACTTGAAATACGCCAGAAGCGCGATGATTCCGGAACCTACCGCTGCTAAAACAGCGATTTTGCCCCACAGCGCCGCATCCGATTCTTGTCTACCCTCAAGTTTACCCCGGATCCACCCTAAACCGATTTGGAGTTCGCCGAGAGAGGCGCGGATATCCGTGAACTGATCATCCGTTTTATTTTTCCATTCCTCGGTGCGCTCCATCCAGTTATCAGTGCGCTCCATCCAGTTATCAGTGCGCTCCATCCACGTTAAAACACGTTCTCGGAATTCAGCATCGTTCATAATAGTTCACCTTTTGTTTTGAAGATAGATTTCATATTTGCTGATGTTTCTTATTGTGCCTAAATACATTGTAGCACATTTGAAAATAAATTGCTTGCTATAAACATCCACTTTTGTTAAACTATCTCCGTAAAACTTAGGGATCTTGAAATACCCATTTTTAAGGAGAAAACATGGATAAAGTGAAACTCGGTTTCATCGGAACCGGCGGTATGGCTGGTGCGCACATGAGCAACCTTAAAGACAATTTTGAGGATGTTGAATTTAGCGCGATGTGCGACATCTCGGAAGACCGAGCAAAACAGCGTGCCGAAGAATTCGGCGGCAACGCTTACACCGATTATCGCGTCATGTATGACAAAGAGGAATTAGACGCCGTCTATATTTGTACACCCCCTTTTGCACACGGCGAACAGGAACGCATCGCTTGTGAAAAAGGCATCGCGATGTTTATTGAGAAACCGATCCATTCCGAATTAGAACCCGCGATTATCATCAATGAATACGTTGAACAGAGCGGTGTCGTCACGAGTGTCGGTTACCACTGGCGTTACGGCGGTAATGCACAGAACGCGAAAGCGATGCTTGAAGATCAACCGCAAATTCTCGGGGCACTCGGATATTGGATGGGTGGCATGCCTGGGACACCGTGGTGGCGTGTCCGTGCCGAATCCGGTGGACAACACGTCGAACAGACAACACACATCTTTGATCTTGCCCGCTTCCTCGTCGGTAGCGATGGGAAGACTGTCCACGGCGTTGCCGCGAGCGGTAGTATGGCGCATATTGAGAACTACGACATAGACGACATCAGCATGGTGAACATCGAATTCAAGAACGGTGCTGTTGCGAACATCGTCTCGGCGTGTGCAATGGAAGGTTTCGGACGCGTGCATCTTGAAGTCTTCACGCGTGGACTCGTTGTCACCGTCGGCGGGGCGAACGAAGTGAATCGCGGTGGCGAGACAGAAGCCCTCTCCAACGAAGGCGGACACGACCGGGATCGCGTCTTTATTGATGCCGTGAAGTCTGGGGACACCTCAAACATTCTATCACCTTACAGTGACGCCTTGGAGACGCTCCGCATTATGCTCGCGGCGAGTACTTCCTTCCGGACGGGTAAGGCGGTAGACCTGTAGAAAATTGTTACGGCACGTCGGAGCGTGCCTACTCCTATATTTTTTAAAGAAAGAGAGACCTATGCCAATTAATCAATCCATCTGTTTCGGCGGTTTCAGCCGCGGCAGAGATCCAATAGAAGTTATCAAGAAAGCCGCTGAAATCGGTTATAAATCCGTTGAAATGCTACCCGCAGAATACTGGTCGGTCGTTCAGGACCACGGGATGCGCGTTGCGATTATCGTCGGACACGCGTCACTTCCGTCTGGCTTAAACGATCCCAGCAATCATGACCGGATTGAAGATGAAATCCTTCAGAACATCGACATCGCCGCGGCAAACGACATTCCCGGACTCATCTGTTTCTCTGGAAATCGGGAAGGCAGATCGGAGGAAGAGGGACGTGATAACACGATAGCAGGTTTGTCCCGTGTTACGAAAGCCGCCGAGGAGAAGGGGATCAATCTCTGTGTCGAGCTGCTCAACAGTAAAGTCAACCATCCGGATTATCAATGCGATAAGACGGAGTGGGGGGTTGAGGTCTGCAAAGGTGTCGGCTCACCCCGTGCGCAGCTCCTCTATGACATCTACCACATGCAGATCATGGAAGGCGACCTGATCCGTAACATCACGGATTATAGCGACTATATCGGGCATTACCATACCGCGGGTAACCCTGGACGGCATGATCTTGATGACGAGCAGGAGATTTACTATCCTGCCGTAATGCGTGCCGTCGTCAACACCGGATATGAACTCTATGTGGGACATGAATTCGGTCCCAAAGGCGATGCGTTCGATGCGATGCAACACGCCTTTGATGTGTGTAACGTCTAAGCGTGTCACATACAGATTGTAGGGCAGGTCTAAGGGCTTGCCCTATTTTTTATCTTTTGTCTGAATCGCGGATTTGCACGGATTTATCGGATTACGCGGATTTTTAGGTTTTTGATTAACCTACTGTCCTATTTTTTACTACTTGTTAAAATGATACCTGAACAGCGAGCAAGACGCAACATAGACAATATGCTTGAAGCAGCCGGTTGGCACGTCCAAAATCACGCTGAACATGACACGGGTGCTGCGTTTGGTGTCGCTGTTCGCGAATATCCGTTGAGGGCAGACCAGAGGGCTGATTATCTCCTGTTTATCAATGGAGTCGCTGTTGGTGTGATAGAAGCCAAACCAGAAGGGACAACGCTCAGCGGAGCCCTCCAACAGGCTGAACGGTATCGAGCGAGTTTGCCAGATAACTTACGTCGTCTTCCCCAATTCCCGTTTTCCTACGCGTCAACAGGAGCTGAGACTTATTTTCGAGATACTCAGGATCCTGACTCTCGTTCGCGGCAGGTCTTTGCGTTTCACACCCCTAATTCTCTCTTGGGGCGAGGTAATGAATTAACGACGCTTCGGGAAAATCTCAGGACCAATTTATCTACGTTAGAGAGAGGAAACTTATGGGATTGCCAATTTGAGGCAATCACCAACCTTGAAGCCTCTTTGAAGGAAGCGCGCCCACGCGCCTTAATCCAGATGGCGACGGGTAGTGGGAAAACCTACGCTGCCGTAAGTGCTGTTTACCGACTCATCAAATTTGCTAAGGTCAAACGGGTCCTTTTTCTCGTAGACCGGCGGAACCTTGGTAGACAGGCTCTCCGCGAGTTTCAGGCTTACACGCCTCCCGATGACAATTCAAAATTCACCGACCTCTACAACGTTCAACACCTCGATAGCAACACAATTGATTCGGTAAGTCAGGTATGTATCACGACACTCCAACGTCTCTATTCTATGCTGAAAGGCGATCCTGACTATGAAACGGAAGCAGAAGAGATTTCCGATTTTGAAAATAGGGAAGGACAAACACCAGAAGTCATCTATAATCCAGCAATTCCTATTGATACCTTTGACGTTATTATTGTTGATGAGTGCCACCGTTCCATCTATGGCAGATGGCGACAGGTATTGGAATACTTTGACGCTTTCATTATCGGGCTGACTGCAACGCCGTATAGACAAACGCTCGGCTTTTTTGATCACAATCTCGTTTCTGAATATCGCCACGAACAAGCTGTAGAGGACAATGTAAATGTTGGTTATTACGTCTATCGGATTCAAACTGAAATTACACAGAGTGGTAGCACACTTGAGGCGGGTAATTATGTCGCAAGACGGGATAGGCAAAGTCGGCGGCTTAACTGGGATGCGTTAGACGCTGATGTTGAATATGCAGAAACACAATTGGATCGGGATGTCGTTGCCATAGACCAGATTCGCACAGTTATTCAGACGTTTAAGGAAAAACTTTCCACAGAACTTTTCCCGAGTCGGGGAATCGTTCCAAAAACGCTTATTTTTGCGAAAGATGACTCTCACGCCGAGGATATCGTCCATATTGTCCGGGATGTATTTGCCGAAACGGACGAATTCTGTCAAAAAATTACCTATCAAAGCGATAGACCCGAAGAGCTTATCGCACAATTTCGCAATGATTCGATGTTCCGAATTGCCGTCAGTGTTGATATGATTTCCACAGGCACTGATATTAAACCGCTTGAATGCCTGATTTTTATGCGGACCGTTCGATCCAGTGGCTATTTTGAGCAGATGAAGGGACGCGGTGTGCGGACTATCAATTCTAACGATCTGCAATCCGTCACCGGTGATGCGACTGCCAAGACACACTTTGTTATCGTTGATGCTGTCGGGGTCTGCGACTCCGTGAAAACCGATTCACAATCGCTCTCAGGCGATCCGCCCTCTGGTGAACCTTCTGAACCCACTGGGACGGATAGGGACCAGTTGATTGACGAAATTAGCGAAGATCGGGTTATTGATGCTGGATTTGACAATCTAAATTCCACACAGGTTACTGCGGTCATCCACGCCTTTAAACAGTTTATTGACCAAAACGTAGATGAATTGTCAGCGTTACAAATCCTGTGTAACCGTTCGGAGGCATACGGTTTGCTTGAGGTAGACTACTTAATTGTATTGGAAGCATCATTACGACAGTATTCAAACGGGCTCTCTTGCGAGGCCTTATGGTTCGCCTACCAACAGAGATCCCCAAACCGTGTTCGAGGCAACGTTGAACGACGTACGGATCTTATATCTCTCGTTCGATTTGCTATGGGTAATACTATTTTTCTTGAGCCTTTCCGTGTAACTGTCAACCGAAACTTTGAGGAATGGTTAGAGGGTGGATACTTTACTTCAGAACAACTCCATTGGCTTACATTGATACGCGATCATATTACCACTTCACTTGACATTCGGATGGATGATTTTGAGTTCACTCCCTTCGCAGAACTCGGAAATGGAGCAAAGGTTTATCAACTTTTCGGTGATGATTTAGGAGGCATACTAAAAGATCTTACAGAGAAATTGGTTTCCTAATTTTCCTTCTTTGTAGGAGCGAGTTCCGCTCGCGATAGAAAAATGACTGGCATCCAAGCCAAATTTGTGCTAAACTTCTTAACGGCACTTCATCAATGGGTATAACGATGTCGTCCCAATTTTAAAACACTTCAAAGAGGATCCATAAATGCCAACGCCAAAAGAGGTTTTTGATAATCCTTTGCAGTATCTGGATTTCCTACAGTCCGCTGGTTTTGAAAGGCAGCGATTTGACTGGAAAGAGGTTAACACTGACTCGGGGAATCAAATAAATACCCTTAAGGAAAATATTAAAAAATGCATCTCTGCTTTTGCTAATGGTATGAGAGAAGATGGGCTGGTGGTACTTGGTATCACTGATGACGGAACTATTACAGGGACACAACATGTTGATGAAGCGACAATGAACAATATTTTGCAAGTTGTCCGCGATTTAAGGAACCACACAACGCAGGTGCAAGAAGTAGAGTTGCCGAATTCGGGTGCAAAACGATTACATTTTTTGTACACGCCGTGGACTCCACACGCAATTTGTGAAACGATCGAGAATTTTCCAAAGGCATGGAAAAGGGTTGGGGCCCAAAACCTTGCATTGACTGAACCAGATAGGGAGCATCTTAAACGGGAAAAGAGGATAGTTGATTTTGAACAATCCTACTGCTGCCCCTACGATCCCGGTGAGCTTGATATAAAAGTGGTCGAAGAGTTTAAGAAGGCTTACCTTGCGGACAGGGATGCCCAGTACGATGATTATACAACTGAAGAAGTTCTGGAGTTAGCCGGTGCACTCATAAAAGAGAAAGGTGAATACGCGTTTACCAATGCAGGTTTTCTGTTTTTTGCCGCAAATCCTCGCAAGCGTTTTGCAAGTGCGTTCATAAGAGTCCTACGTTTTGAAGTAGACGTTGAGGAGTCTGAGGACCGAGGCGCGACAACCTTCGATAAAGATTTCGATGGAGCACTTCCAAACGTTATCCGTAAACTTCAAACCTTTTTCAAAGATTCCGCTCTTTTTCGGACGATGATAAGACGAAGTTCTCACGGAGGATTCATGGAAGATCCTGAATATCCACTATTAGCAGTTGATGAAGCAATTGTAAATGCCGCTATTCATAGAGATTATGGGGCTACCTCACCGATTCACTGTATTGCGTATCGAAATGGTCTGGTGGTGGAAAATTGGGGAGGCATTCTCCAGCAAGTCCCCCAGTTCTTCAGTCTCGCGGATACTGTCCTCGATTCTGTCCTACGCAATCCCAACATTGCTGGATGGATGCGTCTCATGAAAGATGAACGCGGGCAGCCTTTAGTGCGTGCCTTGAGAGAAGGCACAAGAAGAATGCTTCAAGAAATGACAAAAATAGGGCTGCCAGCACCACATTATGAAACGACTTTTGTGAAAACTTCTGTGACACTCTATAATCGTTTTGAGGAGAGGTTGGAACCCCACGCCTACACACTTACAAAAAACACCCGTGATAACACACCCGCAACATCTCCCGAACAAGGCGGACTCAAAAAGACACTACGTTCAATTGGAGAACGTCTCGCTAAAATCCAGTAAAAGGGAACACACGTGAGCAAAATAAAGTCGATAGATTTACCTCTGAATTGGCAAACCGTAAAATTTGGAGACGTTGCCACATTTACCAAAAAGCCAAAAGATTTACGGTATTCTGACTATAACGAAGTCCCCTTTGTACCGATGAACTTGGTTCCAATTGCCACATTATTTTCAAAGGAATTTATACGCAAACCATCAGATAAAATCAGTAGCGGAACCTACTTTGAACCCGGGGACATTCTTCTTGCTAAAATTACACCCTCTTTTGAAAATGGTAAACAGTGTATCATTCAGGAATTACCAACACCGTTTGGTATCGCAACGACTGAAGTAATTCCAATTCGTGAAGTTGAGGGAGTCAGTGACAAATTCTATCTTTTTAATTATTTGTTACTTCCCGACGTGCGTTCTTTGCTTACGGAGAGAATGCAAGGCACAACAGGCAGACTGCGCTTAGGGACTAAAACACTTGCTGAGTTGGAAATTCCGCTTCCGCCATTGGCAGAACAACTCCGCATTGTTGCCAAGATAGAGGCACTGTTTACACAATTAGACGCAGCGATTGATAGCCTTAAAAAAGCACACGCACAGTTGCAACGGTATCGTCGATCAATCCTTAAATCTGCTTTTGAAGGCGAGTTGACAAGGGAATGGCGCGAAGGATATTCGGGTGAACTTGAACCGATGTCGGTTTCAGAAGTTTCTACGCAGGAAGGTTTATCAGAGTTGCCTGAGGGTTGGGAGTGGACAACCTTAGCAAATTGTGCCGAGATTTTAGATAGCCAGCGAATACCGATAAACGCAAAAGAACGGGAAACCCGGATAAGCGGTAAATCTGAGTCAGAACTTTATCCATACTATGGGGCAACTGGACGAGTTGGGTGGATTGATGATTATTTGTTTGATGAGGAACTCGTCTTATTAGGAGAAGATGGTGCTCCATTCTTGGACTTTTTAAAAGATACAGCATATCTCATTAGGGATAAGAGCTGGGTAAATAACCATGCCCATGTCTTGAGAGCAAAATCTGAGGTCACATCAAATCAATTTTTATGCCATTATTTGAATACATTTGATTATCATGGGTACTTGACAGGAACAACAAGACTAAAACTTAATCAGTCGGCGATGCGAAAAATACCTGTTCCGCTCCCGCCCCTTCCTGAGCAGAAACAAGTTGTCTCTGAACTTGAGCGAAATCTTTCAGTTGCTGATGAA
The DNA here is from genome assembly GCA_009839745.1 of Candidatus Poribacteria bacterium. Classification (NCBI taxonomy): domain Bacteria; phylum Candidatus Poribacteria; species Candidatus Poribacteria bacterium. Next base: position 30,843 of record VXPE01000030.1, on the reverse strand, counting down.
ATTGAGGTAACCATTAAGTCAGAACTTGAACGCTCGGAAGGTCTACGACAATCTATCCTTAAGCAGGCCTTCTCTGGCAAACTTGTGTCGCAGGATCCGAGCGATGAACCGGCAAGCGTGTTGTTGGAGAAAATTCGAGCCGAAAAGAAACAGCAGCAACCGAAAAGAGGAAAGAAAACAACGAAGTCAAAAACACAGAACAGCGATAACTATCCACTCCTTATACCATTTCTAATTGATGATTTCTCTTAAAAGGGTTTCCTACCGTTTTTGGTTATGTTCCGTGCGGTTAGAAACCGCACCTACCGGGCCTGGATGGACGGTGAGGCTAATGCAATATAAACTTTTAGAGATGGTATTACATTAGGCGGAGCATTGGAACAGAATGATGGTTCTATCGGCGATGCGTCGTTGACTGAATTGTGAGGTGGTAAAGATGAATAAAAAAGATCGAGACGAGTTTAACAGAAAGGATACCGATCCGCTTCTTGCATTAGCAGGAACGTTGGAGTGGGATGCCACAGAAATAAGGAAACGCTTAAAGAATGCTGTTCGCCCACAGATCCGCGTGGTTAAAGGACCATACGAAGACCATCCAGATCCGCTCATTGCCTTGGCAGGAACGTTGAAATCCAATGTGACAGATATAGGTGAACGCCATGACGACTATATCGCAGACGCGCTGCTGGCAGAATTATGGGGAGATGCGGATGAATAAAGTAGACCCGGAGCGTAAGGCAAGAGAAACTTTTGTTCTCGAACTCCTACGCCAAGGCGATATTAGTGCCGGTAGAGCAGCACAATTGCTTAATATTTCGCGATGGGATCTCTCGGATCTGATGTATGCAGCCGGAATCTCTCCTTTTGACGACAGCCTCACAGCAGAAACATTAGATGCTGAAGTTAAAAGTACGTTGAAGGATTTCGATGAATTGGAAACATGAAGTTGTATGAATCGACGATTTGCTCATTCACACGCGTTAAAATCGAAAATTGATATTGTATTTAATGACGGGTCTGTGTTAAAATGAAATAGCGATAAATTAATATTAAACTTTGATAGGTAATACATGATGGATGCCCAAAAAAAGAAACTTGATTTTGCGAAACCTCCGGTAGATGAAGTTGTATTGAGTGTTCTTTTCAAGCCTCTTAATGGCTTCCTTGCTCCCCACCTTGGGTCACTTTGGCAAGAATTTAAAAAGGATCAGTTTGCGCGTATTGTGGAACGTCCGCTTGTTAATCCTACTATTGAGATCTTTCCGAACCAAGGTGAGGAAACTGAGTTTGAAATTAGTAATGTTCCTCCCTTCCCACGAACTTGGTTCATACATGAGGGTGAAAGCAAAATATTGCAAGTTCAACGTGATCGGTTTACATTCAATTGGCGTAGAACTGATTCAGATCAGGAATATCCGGGTTTCTCAGCAATCTTTGAAAGTTTTGAAGGTTTTTATAACCGTTTTGGCGAAATTATGAAAAACTTGGAACTTGGTTCGGTAACTCCGTTGCAGTACGAGTTAAGTTATATCGATCAACTTATGCACGGGGATGGTTGGAACGTTCTTAATGATATCGGAAAAGTGTACAACATGTTTGTTGATTCTCAACACTCCAATTCATTTTGGAAGGAGGCGGAATTGATGATCTTCCAAACTTCATTTTCAGTGCCGGATTTACGAGGCCGGTTGCATCTCGCTATCAGTAATCGTGTAAAGATGCCCGATCAACGACAAACATTGCAGACAGATTTTACAGTACGTGGTTTTCCGGAAAACGCTGCATATCCAATGGAAATGTGGTTCAAAGAAGCTCGAGACGAAATTCGAGAGAAATTCATCAGCATGTTCACGGAAGATATTCAAACACAAATATGGGAGCGGAAACAATGATTAAATATAAAAGTTTTGGACTACGCGACCAAACCTCTCAGAACCAGATGGAGTCGGAATTCATGAGTGCCCCCAATATCCCGTCGTTAACGCCTTATGCTGTGGATACGCAGACTTATGAATATAATTTACCAATCGGATATAATCCGCCAATTGCAGATGATTGGATTAGCAGCTTATCGTCTGCTGCTGATCCATATTTGTCATGGCTGGATGATGGACATCAACAGTTAGAAGAAGTTCGCGAGGAGGTGGAGGAAGCTTGTACATTGGATAGCGAAATTGTTCCTGTCCCGGATATGGCGTACAAGGAAACCCGTCTTCTACTAGAATTCTTTTTTCATTGCAATGTATCCATGCCGGACATCGGTTGGTTAATGGATGGTGGCATTGGGTTTGAATGGAGGTCAAGGGATCGCAAAGGTATAGCAACGATGAGCATATACGGAGACAATCAGGTTGTTTATGTTGCATCTTTAGGAGGCACGCGTAGAGTCAAAGGAACTTGTGAATTATCAAAATTTCCGTCACTTACCCGCTTTCTTACAATGTTGGTTACCTCATTTTCTGAATAAAGCGACACTGTCGCTAAATTTGATAAAACCATAATTGCTAAGAGACCACTGACGGCATATTTTTCAAGTGCTCTTGCCAGGAAATCTCTACATACTTTTTGATGTTCCTTTAGTGTCAGTGTACACAACCGTCAATCCCGCAAGTTCTTGACCGGTGCAATTCTCAGCTGTGCCTTTCCTATATATGTTACTTAGGTAATATCCTTGAATAAAGCACCTAATATGAATATTTCACTGGATGAGAAGTTAACCTATTTTATTAACTCTAAGAGCGGTTATGCTCGCACAAAAAAGGAAGTCAAAGCGAGAGCGTTTGCCCCAACATCAGGGAGTCCAAATGAACTTTCTGTATATCGTATCTCATCACTCACTAAAAGCGAGATATGGGAAATTGGGAGGAAATATGTTGAAGGAAAGATCAAAATAAAAGCAAGGGCTGACTTCTCAGCGAGTATATTTTATGAGAACCCATTTTTTCTTGAGAGAAATATTAAAGTAGTTCCAGATCCGCACCCACATGAACTCCATGCAAACATTATACCAATTCCAACAATTATAGAGGATCGAGATGAGATTTTCGGCGAACTTGCCCTTTTCTGTGAATTGGTTATGCGGCCCGAAAACCTTTGATTTCAGACTAACACAACCCATTAAAGGATATCCATGTCCAACGAATCCGCAACAATTGTTCAAAAGCTCTGGAATTTCTGCAATGTGCTTCGAGATGACGGAGTGAGTTACGGCGATTATGTCGAACAACTTACGTATCTGCTGTTCCTGAAACTCGCTGACGAGTCGACAAAGCCGCCGCTTAACAAACCCTCAACCATTCCTGCTGAACTGGATTGGGAGAGTCTCCTCAAAGAGCGCGGTGCTGCACTTGAAACACAATATGTCAAAATCCTTCGAGAATTGAGCACTCAGAAGGGGCTGCTCGGTGTGATCTTCCGAAAATCACAAAACCGGATTCAGACACCTGCAAACCTGCAACGGCTTATCCACCTCATCAATGATGAAACATGGAGTGGGATGACGGCGGACATCAAAGGCACTATCTATGAAGGGCTTTTACAGAAAAATGCTGAGGACACCAAAAGTGGAGCAGGTCAATATTTCACACCACGCCCCCTCATCAAAGCGATGGTAACTGTGATGCGCCCGCTTCCTATGAGAACTGTCTGTGATCCAGCGTGTGGGACAGGTGGCTTTTTCCTTGCAGCATATAACTATATCTCCGAAAATTACAACTTGACCCGCGAACAGAAGGCGTTTCTTAGATTTAAAACCTTCGCGGGGACAGACATCGTTGATAACGTGGTGCGCTTGTGCGTAATGAATTTGTACTTGCACGGTATCGGTGGAACAGAGAGCCCTATTACAACCGATGATAGTCTCAGAAGTGCTACAAAGGATCGCTATGACATGGTGCTTACGAATCCACCGTTCGGGAACAGGAGTAGTATTACAATAGCGACTGACGGAAGTAAACAGAAGAACACCGCCTCTACTTATGAACGCGAGGATTTCTGGGCGACAACCTCAAACAAACAGTTCAACTTCCTCCAGCACATCAAAACCATCCTCAAAACAGATGGCCGCGCTGCCGTCGTTCTTCCAGATAATGTGCTCTTTGAACGCGGCGCGGGGGAGACGATTCGTCGACAACTCCTCAAGCAATTTGATGTCCATACATTGTTGCGACTGCCAACGGGTATCTTTTATGCGCAAGGGGTCAAAGCAAACGTCCTCTTTTTTGACAAGCGGCCTGCGCGTGCGGAGCCGTGGACACAGAAACTTTGGATCTACGATCTACGGACGGATAAACGTTTTACCCTCAAAACGAATCCTTTACGTGATGCCGACCTACAAGATTTTATTACCCGCTACAATCCGAAGAACCGCTATGAACGGGTCGAAACCGAGCGTTTTCGTGCCTTCAACTACGAAGAACTTGTTCAACGCGAGCATGCCAATCTCGACATCTTCTGGTTGAAAGAGGACTCGCTTGAGGATGCAGCGGATCTCCCTGCGCCAGATGTATTAGTAGCGGAAATCACTAAAAATTTAGAGGCTGCATTAACGCAATTTCAATCCATCCAAAATGAATTAGACGATAACGATTAAATGAAAACACATCTCCTTGAAAACCTTCTCGGTTGCGAATTGGAAGAAACGCTCGCGGCAATTTCGTCAAACACTGCCGCCCTTGAAAGTTTTTTCTCTACACTTCCTACAGAGACACTTGAAAACGACCTCACACCGCAGTGGGTGGTGCTTGCAGCGGGTAAAGGCACCCGCATCGATCCCACCGGACGCTTGAGCAAAACGCTGGACATCACCTTCGGTGAGCGGAACACACTCCAACTTTCGCGACGTTACCTGCTCGGCGATCGCCCAGATATTGTCGTCATTAACCCACAGATGGCAGCGCGTATTGAGAAAAACGGGGATCCCATGCAACTCTTGGGTCCCGATGCTATCCCGTGTATCCAAGAAGAGATGAACGGCACAGGGGGTGCCTTACAAGCAGCACTGCCAGCGCTCCAAGCGTCCGACGCAGAATGGATTGGGGTGGCATTCGGTGATGAACCGTTTTTGGATCGCGAGATTTTCGCACAGACACTGCTCTCCCACTTCATTTCTGGTGCGGATGTCACGCTCTGCGGCAAGATCCCTGAAACAGTCGTGGATAAGGGCGGACTCTTTTTCGACGCTGACGGACAACTCACCCGCACCAAAGAGTGGTATGACATGACAGCGGCGGAAAAACAGGAGATGTGGGACCGATGGCATCGCGGTGAGGCGTATACCAATACGGGGATCACACTGATTCGGAAAAGCGTGCTGATAGAACGGATACATCGGTTGCAACCCCACACAAATCGAAACGATGAACTCCACCACGTTGACCTCATTCGACACTGTTATGCGGACGGATTGAAAACCAACGCTTTCATCTATCGCGGGGAAGTGCTGTCAGGCGTTAACCGATGGTCCAACGTGCTATCGGGTGAAGCCGCCCTGTTTGCTGAAATCCGAGAATCTCTGGCGCGGAAAGGCGTTCGCGTTGACCCTGCAGCACAGATAACAGTGGACAGCGAAGATATTGAGATAGGCACGGCGTGCTATCTCCTCGGTAGGGTGCATCTCGGCGAAAAGATTCGGATCGGGGATTACTGTCGGCTTGAAAACGTTACACTGCTGGGCGCGACACTGGTTGGGGATGCGGTCGGACTGCAGAACGTCACTGCAAACGATACAACCTTTGAAGCGAATCCGATACCTGAAAGGTTAGCGGCACCTGTCCGGGGACTTGCTACAGGTAGCACCATTGAAAATAGCATTTTCGATGCCGTGAATGTCGGGAGCAACGTTCAGCTTTCATCCATTGCGGCGCGGGGGACGGTGATCCCCTCCGACACGCTCTTGTCACATCGGACACTCGGTGTGCCACCAGCGCAATCTCCACCGGCTGTGCCAAAGTCGCTTTTCGAGCAGATTGTAACAGTCGAATATATCCCTGGGGTTTTCACCTTCGGAGAGAAAAAAGGGTTGCCGGATTGGGAGAACCTTCGGCAGCATGTCCAGTCCCATAGCGCGACGGAATTAATCCCACGTGCGACGGGAAATCCACAATTGCAACAAGTCGCGTGCGATGCCGTAAAAACACTTTTGGATCTTCGACGCGCCAACGGGGATTACCTCATCGAATCCCTCACACCTGAAGAACTCTGGGGCAGTATCTTCGAGATGGTCACACGCCACACAGGCAATCCGAACCCCTATCACCACGATAAACTGAAAGCCCGACAGACGGCACTCGCACTCCTCCCTGAGTTTTGGAAGGACAATTGGTTAACCCGGTTGAAATTGGTCGTCGCAGGCAATATTATCGATTACAGCAGTGAACGGGTTGTCAAAAAACTGAAAACGAATCCTGACTACTTTTCTGAATCGCTGCGTGCAGCGGTTGACACCTCTTTTTCTATCGACTGTTATGAAATGTTCTGTGAAAAGGTGATTGACGCTGTGCCACAGCACATCCTTTGGCTTGCTGACAACGATGGAGAGGTGATTTTCGACATCGCCTTCGTCCAAGAACTCGTGAAGTGTGGACACCATATCGTTATTGTTGGGAAGGCGGACAACGCCAGCAACGATGCGACCCTAACAGATCTGCAGGAAATCGTGGGGTATCCGCAATTTCGAGAAGTCCAAACAGCGATACAGGAGGGGATTGTGAAACTCATGTCGTCAGGCGCGAAGACGATCGGGACGAACCTCTATCAGGGGACTCCTGAATTTTTCAACGCCCTGTTGGATGCAGACCTTGTTATTTCAAAAGGGCAAGGGAACTTCTTTACGACACCCGGTTGGACAAAAGACACATTTTACTTACTTCTTTCCAAAGGTGTAACGGCAGAGCAGAGCACGGGTGTTATCGCGGATCGGAATTTAGTGATTGACGGACTGATTCTATCTTACGTCCCAGGTGGAACAAAACGGGTTGTGCCGCTTCGGGAACTTTTTTAATTATACCTTGCAGGTAAGTGACGTGGATTAAAACTTTGATATTTCATAAGTTCGAGTCGCCGTCCCCTAAATTAAAAAACCTTGGAAATCGTAAATTCCCGTTTGCCTGAAGTGGGAAGTGGAATCTCTTTTACAAATTCTATTGTAACGATGACATCAGCACCGAGTGCCTCCTGAATCTTCTGGACCATATATCGGCGCGCCGCTTCTGTCCACTGTGTGTTAACGACCACCTTCAAGAGGCAGCGTCTAAGTGTCTCTTGGATGAGTTGGAACTGCTCCAGACCAACGACGTTATAGAATTGCTGTGTGAAGTAACCGGCGTGTATCAATGTGCTTGTTCTCGTTCGGAAGGTAGCCGTGCTACGTCCGAGCAAGTCCGCCAAAACAGGTAACGGACTGCCACATGGGCATGGCTCATCGGAGAGACGGCCAATGTCTCCAATTCGATACCGAATAAACGGCATCGCGTAGTTATTGAGTTGTGTGATGAGAATGTCCCCGGGCTGCGTGTATGGGTCAGGACTGTCTATTTCAAGGTAGAGGTCGCGGCAGTTGATATGCAGGTGCCCCTCTTCACATTCCATTGCGATTAATCCGACCTCACGTCCGCCGTATCGGTTATAAACTTTTGTGCTAAAAATAGTTTCCGCCAAATCACGATGGTGTGAATGGAGCATCTCCGCCGAAGAGATGATCCCTTTCAAGTCCCACCTTGGCTTCAGACCATTCTCAAAAATGAACCTCGCGAACTGGTAAAGCGATGACGGGTAAGCAAGAATTGTTTGTGGCGGCGATTCGTCCATCTTCTGAAATGTCGTCCGCATCTTTAGGTCTGTGAGATGAAAACCGTTGAGCCAATAGTGATTCCGCCAAAAATTTTTCAGTTGATGCCGCCAACCTCGAGAGGCGCTGACATCTGAGAGGTCACCCCAGATAATTAATTGATGTTCACCGAAATTCCAGCCTGCCCATTGGTCGAAATAGTATACGCTCAAGTTCCGTTGATTCCAATAGTTTCTGTCCTGATAGAAGGTAAGGGGTTCTCCTGTTGAGCCTCCTGTAGCGTTTTGGATCCGGTGCCGCTGCGGAACCGCTTCGGAGCAGAGACGCTCCAACTGCTCACGAATGTGCCTTTTTTCAAGGGGTGGAATTTGTGAAATATCTGAGGGTTCTGCTTTGAACAATTCACGGTAGTAGGGTGTTGTCTGGTATGCATGCCGGAGGAGTTTCTCTAATTGTGATTGCTGGAACGCTAAGATGTCTGCACGTGGGGCATTCAACAGCGCATCGATCTGAGACAGTTGTGAACCGTACGTGACGCCTTTACGATAGGTATTGTAGGCGCGCCACGCAGCCTTTGAGATGAACTTTTTGATGGTGGAACGGATTGACATGTTTTTTAAACCACTTGTTCTTGGGCATGGTTCCTCTGTTTTCACTGCGAAGCAATGGAAACGTTTTCTTCGGAAACCTGCTTAGAAGGAATTTCCTTTCCGGTGTAAGCACCCCAGTGAGGAGCAATGTCTATAGCGGATCAATATGGGGTGAATATCCTGATGGGAACTGATCGCTCACGGAACGACCATCTTGAAAAAGTTGTCCAGCATCTGGATTTTCAGGCTCGACCGGTGCTGGGAAATCACGCCATTTATCGCCGTCAAGCGGACGTTCATAGCCATCCTCTCGGAACCGTTCAATCAAGCGTTGTCGATAGGTGTTGAGAATTCCACTGTATGCGGGATTACCCGCAAGACTTCGGTCATCAAGTCTTCCCTGTAGCCGTCTGAAGAGCCACTCCTTTCGATCGGCGGCAGAATAGATATATTTGTATTCCTCTGTCAAAAGCATATAGAGGCCTGTGCTTTCCTGTCCCAATTGCCCGACGATTGCATCTCGGTGTGCAGTCCCGGTGGCAATATCGGCAAGATCAGCTCCGCTCCGATCTGCTGATAGCGGGAGGTCTGCTGCGCCGAGACTGGTTGGAAGGACATCCACCAGACTGGTCGGTGTGTCGCATTGCGCGTTTGCCGCGAAACGTTCAGGGTAGCGGACAAGTAGCGGGATCCGAGCCGCCGCGTCCAAGAAGGAACGTTTTCCATAGCAGTCGTAGTCGCCGAGCAATTCACCGTGATCGGACGTATACAGGATGAGCGTGTTGTCCAATTGGTTTTCTGATTCGAGGTAATCAAGGATGCGTCCGACCTGATAGTCGATGAAAGAGATGGCGGCGTAGTAAGCAGCTCGCATTGTCCGCAGAAGGTTCATATCCCGTCCTTGGTCCCGGTACTTATACCGGTTTTGATGCCGATTCCAGTAGGTATGCAGATGTTCATAATCTGCAGGAAGGAACGGGAGTGGCATTTCGACCGTGCGGTAGAGCCGACTCCACGGCACCGGGGATTCAAACGGCGGGTGTGGTTTGATGAAACTGCTCCAACAGAGAAACGGACGCCCCGTATCGCGCCCAGAGAGGAACGCCAGTGTTTTATCGCCTACCCACTGTGTGTGATGTAAACGGGCAGGCAGTTGTGAGGGTTGTGGGATATAGTAGTACTCACTCCGCTCACCGTGTGGTGCGACGATATGGTCATAGTCGTTCTCACGTAGAAACTCGGTGAAATCATCGGGCCCCGGACCCTCTTCGGAATAGTCTCGCGTTTCAAACCCCCACATCTTACGTCCCTGTGGTGAAAAATGCATTTTACCGATACCGTGTGTCTGGTAACCTGCTGCGTTGAGCATTTCCATCACTGAGACACGCTCCTGCGGCATTGGCGAATTGTTTGTGCATCCAGTTTCGTGTGCCCACTGACCGAGCAGAAAACTGCAACGGGAGGCGACACACACGGGGGATGGACAATATGCTGACGTAAAACTCGTTCCCTCCCGAACGATACGGTTGAGTCCTGGGGTTTGAATGATCGGATTTCCAAGCGCACTGACCGTATCAAAGCGTTGCTGATCCGTCATCAGAAAGATAATATTCGGTTGTTTCGCCATGCGGGTTCCGGTCCTTTGAAAAAAGTAGTGCTGTTAGCAGATCAATTACAAATAACATATCAGATTTTCGGACAGAACGCAACGAAAAATTATTTGATCGTTCGACGGTTGTCTTTTATTTCCTGTTGACTTTTGATCGGATGTATGATAACATTTATAGAAAAAAGCAGAGACTTTCATAATGGCTTATAGTAACTTTACCTTAGAAGCAGTCCGAACAACATTCGGATTAGAAACAGTTGAATCGGCGGGTACCTTTTCCGAAATAGCACCGGTGGCTCCGAGTGACCATCTTATGACCGCTTTGTCGAGAAATGTGCCTTTAGCTGTAGCAATAGGTACAGAAAAGGCAAAGTCAGAGATGATAGTCGCTAATGTTCTTATAGAACTCCGCGAACAATTTGAGCATCGCATTAGTCTTTTTTCAGGAATTGATTTTAGTGTTGATGTTGAAAGTGGATTAACCGGGGTCTGTGATTTTTTGGTAAGTCTGTCACCAGAGCAGTTTTATTTAGAAGCACCTGTTATTGTGCTTGTTGAAGCAAAAAACGCTGATGTGAAGCTCGGGTTAGGACAATGTGTCGCTGAAATGCTCGCCGCACAACGTTTTAATGAGGAGAAAGGGAATAACATTCAGTGTGTTTACGGTGTTACGACTTCAGGTACAGATTGGCTCTTTCTCAAATTGGAGGGGCAGAAACTCCACATTGACATGGGAGTCTATGCGATTGGGCAATGCGACAAAATTCTGGGTATCCTTTCAAGTATGGTCTCCCAAAAAGCGTAAAGAAAAAATGGACAAACATGGAAATCCGTCCCTCGGTGTAAAATGCAGAAATGGTATGAAAACAGAAAACTTCTGAACACGTTCATCGCTTTGATGTGTGTCAGTTTTATCGCTTACTTTTTCTTTCACTGGCGATGGGGATTACCCCTCTTCCTGTGCAGCGGCACGGCAATTATGGTGAGAGGTGTCGTAAAAATTACGATGCGCATGCTAAGTAGAAAAAGACGCAAGGAAGAATAGAAAACGCAATCCAAAGCGTGCAGCCTGCAACAATACGCAGCAATACGCAGAAATACGCAGAAACACCCTATCAAAGACCCCAAGCAAAAACGCCCCAAGCAAAAACATGCAGGCGGATATATGCCAATTAACAGTATTTACTCAATGAACCTCATCGAACCGCGAGGAATAATTAAAAGATGAAGAGACGAACGTTCATAAAACTAAGCGCGATTAGCGCAGCCGGCATGGTCCTACCCCTTCAATTGGAAGCGGACGCGGCAGCAGTGCCACAAATGAAGCCGAGCACACTGATAACCCCGAATGCTGATTTCTATATCCTACAGATTGGGGATCCTGTTGAACTGGACGCCGCGACATGGCGATTGCCAATGACCGGGCTCATTGAAAAACGGATACCCCCGCTGCGACTCGAAGAGATCACAGCGATGGAATCCGTCACAGCGATGCGAACCTTGAAGTGTATCGGCGACCCGATCGGCACAGAACAGATGAGCAATGCGGTGTGGAAAGGCGTTCGGTTGCGCGATCTGCTTGAAAAAGTCGGACCCACATCCGATGTCAAAGTGGTCGTCTTCCGGTGTGCAGATGGCTACCATACCGCGATTCCTCTGGAGGACGCGATGCACGATGAGACGCTTCTCGCTTATGAAATGAACGAGGAACCCTTACCGACTGAACACGGCTTCCCTGTCCGATTGCTGAACCCCGGTCATTACGGTACGAAAAATCCGAAATGGATCATCAACATCCAGTTGGCGAGGGAACACGAAAGTTACTGGGAGAAACGGGGATGGGATCCGATCGCGAATGTAAAACTCGCCACAATGATTGGGACACCGAGTGAAGGCGAGGAAATTCCTGGCGGCAAGGTCTACACAGTCAGTGGCGCAGCGTTCGATGCAGGCAATCACGGCGGTATCAAGAAAGTAGAAGTGAGTATCGACTACGGACAGACGTGGGAAGAAGCGGAAATTTGGGCGAAAGATACCCCGCTGGCGTGGGTGCTCTGGAAATGGGAATGGCAAGTTCCTGAAGAATCGGAACCTGTTGAGATTTACGCAAGAGCCACCGGCAACAGTGGTGTTACGCAAGACGAAATCGGTATTGAAGTAGAACCCGTTGGCGCGACAGGCTATCACATGATTGATGCCGAGATTGTGATGCCATAATGTAGGAGGGGTCTTCAACTCCGATGCCTGAATGCGCCTGAAACCGCTCCAACTCCTCACTGTTTACGTGCCGGTCCTACTGCTTGACTTTGCCCTGAGCAGCATCTTAACGAATACCTCTTTTTATACCAGTCATTTAGGACTCTCCTCAACCTTCCTTGGCATTTTAATGGCAATCACTAACGGGATTTTTGCGCTGCTCGCGATCCCCTGTGGGAGGCTCTCCGACCGGATAGAGCGTCGGTATATTCTTTACGCCGCGTGTTTGATGCTCGGTGCTGCCTGCATTGGACTCACCTTTTGTCGAAATAGCGGACATCTCCTGAGTGTCTTTCCTGGAATTGGTATCAGTATGGCACTCTTCTGGCCCGCTTACGAAGCCTGGCTTGCCGAGAGGGAAGGTGAAGGTGAATTAATCCAACGGATTATGCTCTTCAACTTATTTTGGAGCATCGGCACGACCTTGGGGCCGGCGTTCTCCAGTTATCTCTACGGCGCGGTCAATCCGTTTAGACCTTTCTATCTCGGTGGTGGGGCGTGTCTGCTCACGCTCTTGACAATTTATGCGTCCCGTATTGCCCAATCCGATCCCTCACGTCCGGCTGACCAGACCGATGCATCTGACGCAGAACCCCCTGAGATACTCTATCCTCCTCCACCCGTTCGAGCGACATATCTCCACGTTGCACGGTGTGCGAATTTTGTCTCATGGTTTGCCCTGGGTGTCCTACGGCGGCTTGCACCGAAACTCATGTTAGAGATGGGGATACGTCCCGCAATATACGGAAATCTGATGCTCGTTCTCGGTGGTGTGCAAACGGTGGCGTTCCTGGTCCTCGGGACCGGTTACTCGACACGGTGGCACTATCAATTCACGCCATTACTCATCGTTCAACTCCTGGCAATCCTGAGTTTCCTCGGAATCGGGTTGACCCAACATACGATTCTCTGGGCTTTTGCTTTTGCGGTGATCGGTGTGTCTGTTGCGTTTACCTACTTCAGCAGTCTCTATTACGGTCTGGATCGGCATATGGATAAGGGGAATAAAAGTGGATGGCACGAAGCCATCTTGGGTGTTGGAATCATGTTAGGTCCATTTCTGGGCGGTATCGCAGCGGACTCAACATTGGGGGTTCAGAGTCCTTACCTACTTTGCGCTGTAGCGGTTGTTATCGCGATCCTCATAGAGATTTTGATACTGCTCAAGAATTCTCAACGTCAAGCACATTCGCCTTGATGTAGTCTTCATCGGGTGTAACACCCAGACCTGGACCGTCCGGGACCGTGGCGACGTGATCATGGATGTGGATGCCACGCACCGCCATAGTTTCCAGAAAAGCGGGTGCGTTGAGTTCAGCGGGAAGAACAAGGTCCAAAGTTGAGAAGAGGTGCACGCTCGCGATGAACCCGATTCCGGCTTCTGTCAATCCGCTGCCGAGGAGTTCAAGTGAATTGGCTTCAGCGATAGGCACACTCTTCAGACATGCGTTTAACCCGCCAGATTTACACACCTTTAAAACGACAGCATCTGCACATTCCAAGCGTGCGATCTTTGCCAGATCGAAGTAGGTGAAACACCCTTCGTCAATAGCGATTGGGATTGAGGCATCTTCGCGGACACGCTTCATACCGAACCAATCCTGACTTGCGACGGGTTGTTCCATACAGTAAATTTCACGGACATCTGCGACCCGTTTCAACAATTCAAGCGCATTCGTTGGGGTGTAAGACTGATTCGCATCGATCCAGAGTTTGGCATCGGGTGCGGCTTCATGCACTGCGCGTAGGCGTTCTTCATCTTCCGCGGGTGTTCCAGCCACCTTCACTTTGAAACAGGAGCACGGTGACAAGGCTTTCGCCTTTAATCCCATTATCTCTGGTGTATCAATACTCAGCGCATAGCAGAGCGGTAGCGTATCGTGGCGTTTCCCGCCGAAAAGGGTATGTAGCGGCACCTCAAGGATTTTTCCTTGCAGGTCGTGTAAAGCAATATCCACGGCGGCTTTCGCGAACGGGTGTCCGTTGCTAACGGCGGGTTTCAACGTCTGATAAATCGATGCTTGGATTCGGTTGAGATTCAGAGGATCGCGTCCGAGGAGCAACGGGGCGATGTGATGTCGAACCGTGGTTGTGATGGATTCGGTGGTTTCGTAACTCCATGAAGGGAGGGCGCGTTGTTCACCCCAACCGACGTAGCCATCGTCTGTTGTGAGCTTGACGAAAACATGGTCGCCTGCGGATCCCGGATCACCAACGAAACCGGTTCCGATATTAAAGATGTCTTTCATCCCGACGGCAGTGGGATAAACGTCTACATGGGCTATTTTGGACATGTGCGATAGGTTACTCCAATTTTGGAAAGTGTCTCTGTATTTTAGCATACATCTGAGCAATTTATCAAACATATAGGGCAGAATTTCCGTTGACACGTTCACGGCTATCCGCTATAGTAATAGGAACACTGATCCTCTATGTCGTTATGAAGGAAGCTATGTATGCTATTCATTATTTTTGTAATTTTCACGCCTATCGTCGTTTGGTTGATTTTGCACCTCATGTCCCGGCGGAAAGCCAGCGAAGAAGTGACTGAACCGGGAGCGTTGATGGAAGTCTGCGCGATCTGCCAAGACGAATTTACGATGACCGAATTGCTTGAAAAAGAGGTCGGTGGATACGGCAGGGTCTACTGTTTCTGTGGGCAATGTATTGAAAATCTCTATAACGAATACCGGAACACAATAGACATCAAAACAGGAGAATGAACTATGTACGATTTAGTTACGTTTGGGGAGGCGATGATTCGTCTGACTTCACCAGAATTTATGCGCCTTGAAAATACAACATCGCTGTCAATCACGGCTGGCGGTGCGGAGATGAACGTCGCTGTCAACGCCGCGCAACTCGGATTGCGGACTGCCTGGGTATCACGACTCGTGGACAATTGGTCGGGTCGCTATATCCGTAACAAAGGTCGTGAACTCGGCGTGGATATGTCGAACATCATTTGGGTCGATTTCGACGGGGTCGGCTTGGAGCGCAACGGGTTTTATCACCTTGAAATGGGTGCGGGACCACGTGCGAGCAGTGTCACTTATGATCGCGGATATTCTGCGATCTCCAAGGTCCAGCCTGGAGACATCGATTGGGCATCTATATTTAGCGGCGCGCGATGGTTTCATCTCAGCGGCATCACACCTGCGTTGTCGGCATCTGCGGCAGCTGTCTCGGCAGAAGCCCTCAAGGCGGCACGCGCGGCGGGGGTCAAAACGAGTTACGATCTGAACTTCCGTTCTAAACTCTGGAGTGCGGAGGAAGCACAAGCGGCGAATCAACCAATGATGGAGCATGTCTCTGTTCTCATCGGGAATGAAGAGGATTTCGAGAAGTCTCTCGGTTTCGCGGCGGAAGGGGCGACTGAGTCGTATAGCAGCCTTGAACCCGATAGTTACAAGGCAGTTGCCCAACGTGTTAAGGACGCTTTCCCCAACATTGAAATGATCGGCACGACGTTACGGGATGCCAAAACCGGGTGGCTGAATGATTGGCGGACACTCCTGTTTGATGGTTCAGAATTCTACCTATCCCGTATCTATGAGGATCTCGAACTGGTGGACCGAGTGGGGGGCGGTGATAGCTTCTCGTCAGGATTAATTTATAGCCTTTTGAACGGAAAATCATCTCAGGAAGCCGTTGATTTTGCGGGTGGATATTCCGCCTTGGCGCATACGTTCCCGGGGGACTTCAACTGGGCAACGGCAGAAGAAGCAGAAAAAGCGATGGAAGCGGGGGGCGTGCGTATCAGCCGCTAAACAGATAAAGCTATGAAAACCAAAATTCTTCTTTCTCCTATTTTTGAAAATACTGAATTCGATACTGCGGAGCGTCATGCGGCGTTGGCAGATTTGCAGAAACTTGGTGAGTTGAGTATCCACCCTCCGGAATTTACCGCGGAACACGCCGAGGGGGTCGTTGGTGTGATCGCAGGAGGGGTGCCTTTTCATGAAAGTTTCTACCAAGCTGCGGAATCACTCCGAATCATTGCACGGTGGGGGGTCGGATATGAAACCGTTAACGTTGATTTGGCGACGGCGTCTGGGGTCATCGTCACGATTGCTCCTGAACACATGGTGACCGTCGCTGAATATGCGATTGCACAGTGGTTCGCTACCCTGAAACGGGTCTATACGCTAAATAGGGATTCCCATAGCGGGAATTTTGGGCTTATCAAGACGCATGAGGTGATGGGTTCTACACTCGGCTTGTACGGTTTCGGTCGGATCGGTCAAGAGGTTGCGCGTCGTGCGCGTCCGCTTTTGGGCGAGCAGGGCAGGCTTTTGGTTTACGATATCCGTCCGGATATCGCTGAAGTTGCCGCGCAATATGGGGCGGAGGCTGTTGATACGCCGCTGGCACTCTTCCAAGAGAGCGATACGGTATCCTTACACCTATCGGGTGCGGATACTGTTGTCGGTTATGAGGAACTTTGTGCTATGAAACCGCATGCGTCTCTCATCAATCCATCGCGTGGAAACCTCGTTGACGATGCAGCCGCCAACCGCGCTGTCAGTGAAAACCGACTCTGGTATTATGTGGTGGATGACCCGGTAAACGGACCGCGAGCGATCCACAAAGACCATCCGCGCATCATCTCTACAAATCACAACGCCGGCATGACTGTTGAATCTGGGATTCGGTTGGACCTTCGGACGATTGGGCAGGTTACGGATGCGATTGAGGGGCGCGCACCCGCATATATGCTGAACCCAGAAGTCTTGGAACATCCGAGGGTTAAGGCGTTTTGCAAGGATACTTCGCAATCTCTGAAACTGTAATTTTAGTGTTTTTGGAGTAGGAACAGGAATTCGCGGTTTGGTGCTTCAGCGGCGTTCACCCACTCGTCCGTCCATCGCATACCCGCCATGACGTTCTTTTTGTAGTCGAGTTCGAGGACAGTGAGGAGTGTTCCGTTGTTTTGCATGACTTCGTTGAGTTGTTGGGCGGTTGCGCGACCACCGGAACTGTAAGAGAGCAGAATCCAGCGGGCGTGTGTCTCTCGGATTAACTTCGCAATGGCGTGGACAGCGATGAAGTGTCCGTCAGCATTGCGCCGGAATTCCTCAAATATCGAAGCGGCGAGGAGATCCGATGTATCCTTTCGCCGCTTTGCTTTGCCGAAAAGCGTAGGTTTGTCGAAAAGAACAACGCTTTTCCAGAGGTGATAGTAAGCGGCATACCTGACGCGGGACGGTGGCATCTTTTCGTTGTTTGAACCGTAAGGCGGATCGAAATAGGCGAGGTCTACAGAGACACGCGGCGTGAGTTCAAAGATGTCGGTTTGATGGACCTGGTGCTCTCCTTCCGATCTGAAAACATCAGGCACTTCCAGCACGAATTCTTTATAGGCGCGGGGTGCCCAGTCTTTGAGATAGGCGGAAAAGTGACCGAGCGTGCTGTCAACACGGTCGAGCGCGAGCATCAGACTTGTAAGCGCGACCGCTTTTTCGACTGGATCGAGTTTAAGGTTTTCGATTTCCTGTCGAATCGCATCTAACTTACGGGTGTTGTGGCGTTGCCACGGTTTTTTGAGTCCGTCTTCCTGAATGGCGCATCCACCGTTGGCGTGTCCGCCGTAGTGTTCCGTGAACCAACCGTCAACAGGGGGAACAGCGTTGAGGTGGTCGATGAGTGGTTGATATGCTTCTTTCGGTTTTGCGTTGAGGAGGTAGCAGGTACCGAAGACTTTTGACCACGGGGCAACGTCGTTGCAGATGACGGTATAACCGAGTTTCGCGAGTGCCTGTGAGACGCGCGTGGTGCCTGAGAACCCGTCCAGAATTGTTTTGGCGTTGACTTTGTTGACGAGTTCCAAGACGTGTGAGATGAGTTTCAGCTTGGATCCAATGTATTTGATGCCTTGCGTGGGAGGAGGGTGTAGAAGCGTTTGGGGCATGGGTTTATGGTATATGTTGTTCAAGTTCAACGTCTGTTTCTTCTGCGATAATAAGTCTATTTCCGTCTAATCTATCTAAAAATGGGTACTGTTTCTCCTTAACATCTGAAATGAGGGCGGTAAAATGGCCCTGAAGCACAAGATGTTAGATTGTGTCATCCGGTGCGCAGACTAACAGTCTACGCTACAACAAAATCTATTCAAAAAGTTGGGAGACGGGACACGTAAACCCTTCCACGACATCTTCACCTGTCAATGTGTCCTCACTCGTAAGCACTGTGAAATCCGTTTCAGAGCGATAAACCATCACTGTCTTCGCGACGGGCTCAATCACCCAAACAAGGCGTGTCCCCGCTTTCAGATAGGCTAACGCTTTTTCGGTAACATCATAGTGTTTATCTGTAGGCGAGACGACCTCAACCGCTAAATCCGGCGGCACGGGTGAACCCTTTTCTCTATTTTCGGGTAATCGAGCCGTCGACACGAACGCAATATCCGGCTTCACTAACCTGTCACCCAATTGAAAAGTCGTTTCGGCAATATATAAACGTCCCAGTTGATTTTCGCGAACGTGCAAACCTAAGCTTAAATGAACATTACTACTGATTTCACCGTGTTCCATGGATGCAGGTGGCATCGGCACTAATTCGCCTTTTACATATTCATAACCCTCTACATCGTTTTCCAGAAATTCGTCCAACGTCATTGGCATTCTGTGTGTTGGAACTTCTTGCGTAGATTCAGGATGGGTTTGCGAATTAAGCATTACTTTTCTCCTTTCACTGTGAATATTAAGTATTGCTTCGACAATCGGTTCGCACCTTACGTATGGCGAATAGCATCGATGGGAGCCATTTTGGCGGCTTGGCTGGCGGGGTAGTAACCGAAGAAGATACCGATTGCTGTCCCCGCAGCAACGGAAATTAACACGGCTTCCGGTGTAATCACAGAGGGCCAGGTGAGTCCTCCAAAAAACTGACCCACTGCCCATGCAAAGCCTTTCCCCACCACAGCCCCAAAAGCGATACCGAGCAGACTCCCTATCAAGCATAACAGCACAGATTCGGTGAGGAACTGCAAACGGATGTCAAGGCTTTTTGCGCCGACGGCTTTTCGTAATCCGATTTCTGGAATCCGCTCCGTTACGGAGACGAGCATAATATTCAGGATACCGATACCGGCGACAATCAAGGCGACAGACGCAATGACGACGAGCACCATCTCCATAATAAAGATAATCCTTCTTCCGCCTTCGATTCCTTTTTTTGCGTTCCACGTTCGGAAAAACGTATCGTCGTCCCCGTGATTGCGCATGATGACGGTTTTCACTTCTTTCAGTGCCTGTTCTACTAACTCGAGGCTCTTGGCGCGCGCCATGATGGCACCAACCCGATTACGCCCGCCAAAACGGGTTTGTGCGGTTGTAATCGGAATGAAGATCATATTATCGTCGCTTCTGCCTTCCTCCAACCCATCGCCACGGCTCTCCATAATGCCAATGACAGTAAAGCGTCTGTTGTTAATACCGACCTCCTCGCCAATGGGGTTCTGTCCTTTAAATTGCTCTCTCCAGACTTTTGCTCCGATGACACACACCTTATTCCAGAAATCCATATCGGTATCGGCAATGAACCTGCCGTATTCCGTCTGCCAGCGTCGGACGGCTTGATACTCATTCGTTGTCGCGCGGAGGTAGGTTTGTCGGTGCTTTCCCTCGACTTCAAAGTCTATGGGATGACTTCTCTCCACGGTGGCGACTTCAACGGAGGGACATTCCGTCAGAATGTCGTGCAGATCTCGCATTTCCAGATAATGCGGACTGTTGTTACGTTGCCAACGGTTGTTCTTCTCGATATACCCAGGGCGGTAAACGCCGAACATACTGGGTCCACCAATATTTTCAATTTGCGCCATCATCAGCTTTTCAGCACCCGCGCCGAAAGACATCATCGCGATGACACCCGCAATACCGATCGTAATCCCTAAAAGCGTGAGGATCGTGCGGAGTTTACTTCTGCGAAGCACTGAAAACGCTGAGATAAGATTTTCGAGGATGTTCATGTTTATTCTACTGGGCGTAGTGTTTGTTCAGGACTGAAGTATAGGGACAACCAAAACTTTTGATTGCATCAATTCCCAAGATATGCTAAATTTTTTAATATAAAAACTGGCAGAGCCCTCGCGAACCCATACTGTTTTTTGATGTTAAGTATATCACAAAACGTTTAGAGGTTGCAAAATTTTAATTATACCTTGCGGTTCGGTCAAGTGGATTGGACATTGGAAGTGCCTTTGCGTATACCCGCCTGCGTGTTTTTGCAATGTAATACAAGGAATGGAAATGTAATACAAGGAACGGATTTAGTCTATCCGTAGACTAAATCCAGTCTATTCCCAGACTAAATCCGGTATTTTTGTGTATTGTTGCAGGCTACAGTCTTGGATATAACGAAGACCTCCTAACCGAAACCGATAACCGACTGCTAATTGCTAATCATGGGCGGATAGTGGAACGTATGAGGATCGAACGGAGCAGGAGAGCCATAATTAAAAAATTAGGAGCGAGCAGTTGTGCAGAAGGCCCCTTTTGACGCGGGAAGCATACTATCGTGGCGCGAGTCGCAAGAGGCAACGGTGCATCGAGCAGAATTAACCCATTTGGTGCGAAGTGGGGAACGCGCATGGGTTTCATTACCATCTGCGCTGTTGGAAACGCGGTACCAACTCAACGCTGTGGAGCAATCCTTCAGTGGAGTGGAAAGCGCGACGGCGATTCAGGCAAAACTTCATCGGGTGCATGTCCAGAATAGCACTGAATTTGCTCAGCATCACCTCATCGCGCAACCGCAAGCGGATGCCCCCTGCTATAATATCAGCGAGTATGTCCAACGATGCATAGCGGGTGATCTCCCGGTCGCGGAACGGCTCCGCGGACGGACGGTCATACATCTTTACCAAACGGCAGCAGCGACGGAAGACCTTCTGGACAGCAGCGGGGTTTCGGGGTTCGTGAAACGCGTGCTGGTCAATTATATAAAGACTTATAGCAAAAAACACCTTATCGGTTTCACCTGTGAACTGCCGAAGTTTTTGTCCTTAGTCAGTGTGCTGGGAACCGGCATGACCTCAGTTCCGTGGAGCCCCACACTTTTAGAAACGGCTGAGGAGACGCTTGCAACGTATCTGCCCTTAGTTTTCTATGAAACATATAACTCTGCGGCAGTCAGGAACACGTTTTGGAACGAGTTGACGACACGATTCGCAACCTGCTTTCTTAAAGGGGTGCGCGATTTCTGCCATCAGGAGAGACTACAGTTTGCTTTAAGTCTCCCCGCAAGTGCAAGGGCATTGGAGTTTGAGTTAGGGGCACTGCTATCAGAGGTGGACTGCCCTATCCTAAACGCCACTGAAATAGATACACCGAAGCGATTCGTCATTGCGAAATGGGTTTGTAGCGATACACAGCACGCCGGTATTTCACGGAAGGTATCCCAGAAAACGGACAGTCGGACTGTGCTTGAAGACGCGAGTCTCGGTTTTAATCTCTGGATAAATAAGGATCAGACGGCATGCCCTGAATCCGTTACGCTAACGCAAAAATTGTCACGCGGTTATCCGAAAAGACCGCTCCTGATGGTCGCACCGACACAGAGTCTCTGGACGAAACCTGATGAGAAGCAGTGGAATGGATTGACGAAAGCGTGGGGATGGTTGTGTCAGAGCGTGTGGGAATTGGGTTACGATTTCAGGATTGTCTCGGAGCAGGAACTGGGTTCAGCAGAAATTGTGAGGACTGAGAGCACAGGAAAACGGGGCAATCGGAGGAGTGGACTGAGTTTCCCGAAAGACCCAGCAGACATTAAGTCGATTTATAACGTTATTCTGCTCCCGAGTTGCATTTCACTTCAAGAAGAGACCGTCAAGCGTCTGAGGGCATTCACGAAAGTGAAGGGGAGATTGATAGCAGATGAACCGATTCCGTATTTGCTCAACGGTCGGATCGGACTTGAACCGTATCCACTGGAACACCTTATCTACGGACGGCGAACGACGATTCTACGGGGTCCGCAAAACGAGAAACTCGAGAAACTCGAAAAAAGTCTCCGAAAATGGGTGAATTGTCCCGTATCGGTATACCTAAAACCGGGTAATGAAGAGACGCATCTCGTTCAGGGACACCACAGAGCAACGGAAAGATTTGAGACATTTTATCTCTTCTACAGAGGTGCTGAACCGATTGACGCTTTGATTGAGATATACCGTCAGGTATCCCATGTTACGGAATGGGATCTGTTTAAGGGAACGGAAGGGACTGTTGATTTTTGGCACGCGAATGGAAGGACATACCTCAATAGCACGTTTACAGATAAACAGGGACGGCTTTTTGTTGTATCTTAACCGTTTTCGCGCATCGGTTTTGCCTGCGTGTTTTGCTTGGGGTGTTTTTGCGAATCAACGGTATGAAGCCCGTGTGGGCTTCCCCGGGGTATTTCTGCGTATTGATAGGGTATTTCTGCGTATTGTTGCAGGTTACCATTTAACTTTATGAATCAAAGGAGTTATTATGACCGGTGGAGATCTTTTTGTCGAATGTTTGAAAGAACAGGGTGTGAGTGTTATTTTCGGTTTGCCGGGTAACCATTTAGACACTGTTTATGAATCCCTATACAACAATCAGGACAGCATTGCTCACTATGTCACACGACACGAAGGCGGTGCGGCATTTATGGCGGATGGTTACGCTCGCGCAACAGGCGATGTTGGTGTCTGTATGACCGTCCCGGGTCCTGGTTCAAATAACGCCTCTATCGGTATCGGTGAAGCGAATACAGCGTCTTCGCCGGTGCTTTGGATTACTGGACAGAACCCCTCCTATTTAGCACAACGGGATCCGAAGAAGAGTTTCCACGGGTTGGATCAAAAAGCTGCCTTCGGCACGATGACGAAACATCTGGAAATTGTGCATCGGGTAGACCAGATTCCGGGTGCCATTAATCGGAGTTTCAGTGCGCTGCGTTCCGGTAGACCTGGACCTGTGCTGATCGAGTTGGCGAAAGATGCCTTGGATGCCGAAGCCGACTTTCCAATCCCGCCATGGAACAACGGTATTCAGACGACCGCAAGTCCACAGGACGTAGATGCGGCACTATCGTTGTTGAGCACTTCAGAACGTCCATTGATTGTTGCGGGTGGGGGTATTAATCATACACGTGGGACCGCAGAAATCCTTGAGTTCGCAGAACTGCTGGACGCGCCCATCGTGATGACGGGGTTTGGGAAAGGTTCAGTGCCTGAAGATTCGCCCTGTTCGATCGGTGTTTTCCGAGATGGCGTTTCCCAAGTAGCGATGGAAGCCTCTGACCTCATCGTTGCTGTCGGCACTCGGTTTAACTACCGTGATACCGGCAACTGGAGCCTCAAGATGCCGCAACCCTTGTTGCATATCGAAGCCGATCCAGAAGAAATTCACAAGGAATATCCTGCGACTGTCGGCATCGGTGCGAATCCGAAATTGGTTTTGCGTCAGTTGAACGCCGCCCTACGCGACGAGAAGCCGAAAGGCGGTTGGGGTGAAGGATTGCGCGAATTACGGAGACGCTGGACAGCAACCGAACGCCCTCGGATCCTCCAAGAGATGCGCGATGTGATGCCCCGTGACGCGATCTTGTCGGTTGACGTTAATGTTACGGGTTATGGCGCGCTGCCACATTTCCCGTGTTATTATCCGGGGAGTTACATCTTCTCCGGCGTATCCGTTGCGATGGGAATCGGATTGACAGGTGCCATCGGAGCACAGGTTGCCTATCCAGAGCGGAAAGTCGTCGCATTGAGCGGGGACGGTGGATTCTTAATGACGTGCCCAGACCTCGCAACCGCGGTGCTGTATAATCTACCGGTTGTCACACTTGTGATGAACGATGACCAGTATACCTCAATTGAACGCGGGCAGCTCCGTCGCTTCGGTAAACGGATTGGTGTTGAACTTAGCAACCCGGACTTCGTGCAGTTCGCAGAATCGTTCGGTGCGGTTGGGTTACGCGTCGAAGATCCAAATGATTTTAAGCCGACGTTTGAAAAGGCACTTGCTTTGGATAAACCGGTGCTCCTCGAAGTCGTCAAGTAGTTGGTGGTGGGCGGAGAAACCCCGCCCCTACGCGTTCGACATCTGCCGGATAGCAGACGTGACCGAAATACCACTGGTGGCGCAAACAACACCGGACAATGGAATAAAAAATATATAAATAATAAAGGAGTTGGATATGCCAAAAAAGATCGGTGTTCTGACGGGTGGCGGTGATACAAGTGCTCTTAACGCCACCCTTAAGGGCATTGCATTGAAAGCCGAGGAACTCGGTTTTGAACTCGTCGGATTTATGGAAGGCTGGCGTGGTGTTTTGAAGGGTGGACGCTACTTTACGCTAACACCTGATCTGATTGACGAAAACCGAGGTGGGACACTTTTAAAGAGTTCACGCACAAACCTGATTAAAGATAATAAATTAGATGAAGCCGTCAGTAATCTGAAAAAACTGGACATTAGCGGGCTGATCCCGATCGGTGGTGATGATACGTTGACGGTCGGGACCGCTTTGTCGGACCAATTCACGACTACTTTCGTCACGAAAACCATTGATAATGATGTGGGTATCAATCCACCCGAAGGGGATGCCGTTGATTATTCTAAGATGGTGAACTATTTCTGTCCTGGCTTCCCTTCATCTGCGAACAGCGTCATCAATTACGTCAAAGATCTGCGGACAACGACCTACTCCCACGATCGTGTGATTGTTGTTGAAGCGATGGGGAGAGACGCGGGGTGGTTGACCTTATCCGCCGCTTATGGACTCGCGGACCTTATCGTTGTGCCAGAAATGCCGTATCAACCGGAGAGATTGGCGGAAGCGATTCGTGAAAAACACGCGGCACAAGGGAACGTCATCGTCGTGGTATCTGAGGGTATCCGAAATGACGATGGGGAACTGATGATTACTTCACAAGCGGAACTCGATGCTTTTGGGCACACGAAACCCGGGGGGTGTTCAGAAATTATCGTTGAGACGATGAAGAAACTCCTTCCCGAGATTTCGAGTTCTGCGTTCCGAGCATTGATACTCGGTTATCTCCAGCGGTGCGGTAGTCCGATTCCATTGGACAGAGATATCGCTATGAAGGCAGGTGCTATGGCAGTGCAAGCCCTCTCAGACGGGATGTTCAACGGTGTTGCGACGATTACTCGAACGGATGCCGGCATTGAACCGACCCTATTGCCGTTAGATCAAGTCCTGAAGCGGGATGCATCGGGGCATGTGATTCGGAGAAGTCTGGATCTGCGGTTCTACGACGCGGAACGTTACCAGATATCTCCAGCCGGGGTAGGATATTTCCGTCCGTTGTTTGGGGACTTGCCACACTCAGAATTGTCATTAGGTAATCGCTTGGTTGAGATTAGGGAGATTGGGTGATAGACTATTGCGCGCCCGGACAGACACCGAGGGCGCAGCAGTAGAGAACTCTCAATTAGAGGACAGCATATTATGAAAAAAGAACAGATTATGTCCCAGAATCCACGTGTGATGCATGGTGCTTTAGTTTTTGCTGGCACCCGAGTGCCTGTTGAAACCTTGATCGAGTATCTTGTAGCAGGAGATTCAATTGATACATTTCTCGTTGACTTCCCGACAGTTTCACACGAGCAAGCGGTTGCTTATCTGGAGATGACTCTGGAGTACGCGAATGCGCGTGTTGCTTGACGAAAATCTCCCGCATAAACTGCGCGCACTCTTTCCGGACTCAATTGAAGTTATCACAGTTGACTATCGCGGTTGGAAAGGGAAAGAGAACGGAGAACTCTTGCAAATGGCTGCTGCGGAATTTGATGCCTTTGTCACAACAGATAGAGGCATTTTGTATGAGCAGAACTTGGAGAAACTTCAACTCGGAATTGTACTGTTGGAATCCGATAGGAATCACTACGAGGCACTCAGCCCGTTGATTTCTCAGGTAAGGTTGGCACCCGGTTTTCATAGTAGAGCGGCACGGTTGCGCGGTCAAGGATGGATTGATTGAAGTCGTAAACACTCACATAGTCCCCAAACACCGATTTTGTCTTCTCTTCACCCGCCATAAGCGGTGTACCCGTGAACGCGATAAATGCGGCGTTGGGAAGTGCAGTGCGCATGTTTAGAGCAAGCGTATCATATTGGCTCCGATGCGCTTCGTCGGTGATGACAACGATGTCTGAGCGTTCAGAAAGAATAGGATGCCTTTCACCACCTTGCGTCTGAAATTTCTGAATGAGGGTAAAAATATAGCGATGGTCCTCACTGAGGAGTTGGCGTAGATGGACAACTCTTTCCGCGTGAACTTCTTGCTGCGTTAAGACACCACTTGTGCTCGCGAAGGTCTTGTAGATTTGGTCATCCAATTCTTTGCGATCAGTTACGACAACAAACGTCCAGTTTCCGGGCACTTTTCTGAGGACTTTCTGAGCAAACAACAGCATTGAAATACTTTTCCCACTGCCCTGTGTATGCCAAAAGACACCGAGTTTGCCTTGGTTATCTTGAATCTGGTTCAGGGATGCAATCGTGTTGTTGACACCGAGGTATTGATGGTTTTTGGCGAGAATCTTAATCAATCCGCCTTGTGCTTCCATAAACAGGATGAAGTTTTCGACAACATCAAGTAATCGTTGCGGTTCACACAGTGCTCGCAAGATTGTTTCTAAAGATATTTTAGGCGGTTCATTTTCACTGTGAATACGTTTCCACTCAGCGAAGTGTTCCCAACTGGCGGTGAGGCTTCCGACTTTGCTGTCCGTGCCGTTGGAGAGAAAAATAAAAGCGTTATACCAAAAGAGGTGTGGGATAGTGTCTTTATAGTCCCGGAGATTGTCATTGTAGGCAGCATAGAGATTCACATCAATCCGTTTGAATTCCATTAGGATCAAGGGAATCCCATTGACGAAACAGATGAGGTCTGGACGTTTGGTATACATCTCACCCGTGATCCAGAACTGGGATGCCGCGAAAAAATCGTTATTCTCCGGGGTGTTCCAGTCAATTACCTGAAGGACTTCAGTGGCTTCACTGTCGCCACTCGGATCACTGACAGTGACTCGGACACCGTCTTTCAGGAGGGTATAGATTTCTCGATTGGCTTCAACAATGCTCATCAGGGAACGGGAGTGGGTGAGTTCTTCGATTGCTTTAGCGATGGCTTCTGGGGTTGCGTTGGGATTGAGACGTGCAAATGCGGCTTGAAGACGAGGAATGAGGACAACTTCGGATTTTGTGTGTCTACCGAGTGGGCTATCCCCTCGGTTGAATTCATTGTGGCAGTTGCGTGTCTCCCACCCCATTTCTGTGAGTAGATTAATGGTGGGTTGTTCGATAAGTTCATCTTCGCTGTATGGATTCATTTGTTCGGGTTGGATTTGTGAAGACGTTTGTGGTGGTACGGCTGAACTCCATTCCTGAAGGTCTGGGAGGAAAAAAACTTTATTGGAGGTATATGTTGTTTTATTTTTTCCGTTTTCATCTTGAACCTCACCTTTTCCGTTTTCAACCGATATGATTTTTATACCTTCAACTAATAATTCCTCGGCAACAAAAGGATTGTGAACATCTGCCTTAAATTCCAATTCGTATATAGCTGAGGTTTCTTTCACTTCAGTTTGTAATTGGAAAGTAATATGACTTGCTTTACCTGCCCAAAGGTAACTCTGAACTAATTCAACTGGCGGAAGTTTTTCATCAGTCATCATTGACCTGAGACTGTACAAAGCACTCAAAACGTTGGACTTCCCACTGGCATTGGGACCGACGAGCACTGTCAGGGACTTCAGTGGAAGTGTAATATTCCGCAAGCTCAAGAAGTTTTTTATATGAAGTTTCTCTAAAAACGCTTTCTGTTTGGACATGGGTTTCCCTTTTATATCGGGATTCAACCTTCGGGGCAGCTCAGTTTTCAAGGTTCAAGAGAGCCTGCGTAAACTCATCAATGTCTGATGCGCGTGCCGCAACACGGTGTAACGCATCCAGACGTTGTAGATCGTCAATGGCTCCAAGAAAAGGCTTGAGTTTCTCAGCGACATCGGTCTGAAATCGGACCTCCAGCACTGTAAGGATCGCTTCAACAGCGTGCTGTTTCTTTCCTTGTTCTATGCCCTGCTCGATGCCTTGTTCAAGAGCTTTCTCAGTGAAGTATTGGATGATAGAAGATTCTTGCACAATGACCTCCGATATTGCCTCGCGGATGACTTGAGAATCATAGGCTAACCCACCGAGAATCGCTAAGTCCGCGAGTGTTTTTCTTTGCTGCGATTCGTCTTCTGTCCCTGCCTCAATCGTTTGCACACAGTGCCGTATCCATTCTGGCACCTCCACGGAAGCAGGCGGTTTCATCAAGGCTGCGAACGGAACCAGCCCCACTCTGTCCGGATCCAGAAGTGCCTGCCCGTCCATTTCAGTGAGTCTTAGCACGCGGTATTGGATGCCAATATTATATCCTGACATCTCTTGGACATACAGCCCCGGGTCGGTACGTCCAGCCGTTGGATGCAGGTAAATGACATGAGAATAGATTGGGAGTTTGTAAAACGCAAGGGCACTCCCGATATAACCTGCCATTCGGAAGGGCATCGGGACCGCCCGACTGTCGTGGGTCTGAAACTCACAGTGCACAATGGCTTGCTCGCTCCCAGTGGTAATGCGTATAAAACTATCAGCCAGGTGCGTTTTCATTGAGAGCTGCTCGGTCTCAATGACCTGAAACTCGTCTGCTTCTATACCGAGGAGCGTCGTGACGAAACCCTTGGGATCTCTGCGGACTCCGCGTTTTGTCACGTTATCAAACTGTCCGGGCAGGACGAGGTTTCGGTCAGGATCGTTCACTATAAAGTTTTCTCCCAATTGTCTTGTTGCAAATTATACACCCTCGCGTTGTATCTGTCAATTGCTTTTGGGATCAATGTCAATATCAATATCAAGTTCAGATACGTCTATCTCGCCGGAGATGAGTTTAGGGAGGAGGAGGTCTCGGGTTTGGCGGAGGTTGGTGTTTTTCTCAGCAAAGTTCTGGACTTTTCTAAATAAAGAGATAACTGTAGACTCGAATTGATCGAGTATGTCCTGATTGGGATTTGGCAAAAAATAATCATCAAAACATTGGTTGAGGACACGCTGTCTCCCTGTTGCTCCTGTCATACTCTTGATCGCATGCTCCCTGAAATCATGTGTCTGTGCCAAAAGATAAACAAAATATGGGTTCAACGTTTTGGACCTGAGAACGATAAATTCTGTCGATCCAAAAGCAATCTCAGTGCCATTCGGAAGAAATTGGACGAAGCCTGTCCTACCGTTTTCAAGACATGGAGTAATACGCGCAAATAGCGTGTCCCCATTTTTAAACTTCGCCCCACTGTTTCCCGTTTTTTCCTCTACGTCAGTGATTAACATTGAATTTTCTGTTGCTGACTTCATCGGCACAAATGGTTTTTTGGTATCACGTGGAGCAGAAGTCCTTGGATTTATGAACATAGCTTCGCTCGCAGCAATTATCTCCCACCCTTGCGGTATAAGTTCTAACGACGATTCCACCATCCGGACGTTCTCATGTCCGGGGAATCGGAAGTGGACGAACCATTCTCGGTAGAGGGTCTGTGCCATGTCCTCAAGGATTTTGATGCGGCGGGTGTTGTTTTCGATGAGATCGTCATAGGCGGAGAGAACGGCGGCGATTTTGCGTTGGGTTGGGAGAGGAGGAACATAAACTTCGAGATTTCCAAATGTTGATTTATTGACTATAGGACTTGCGACACCACTAGCTATATTATGAAGGACCTCTGTTTTAGTTCTGAGAAGATAGTATACAAAGTATGGATCGTGTTTTTGTTGATTTACGACAATGCTGTTAATTTGTTGGTTTGTTACGCTTGGAACAGTTGTCATGCAAGTTTTACCGATGCTTGCAATGCAGACGACACAAACTGTATTGGGAGGTAGCAGACGGTTTTTATTATATTCATATCCTGTTTGTGATAGGAATCGTTCGGTATGAACAATGCGAGAATCTATTTTCATATCCGTTGGAGTGATAAAGGGATATTCATTCCCATAATACTCCGTTTTTTTCGTAGGTGGGGTAGAACCTGTGATTATTTGTCCCAAATCATTAATGGTTAGGTTATGCCACGAACTCATACTAAATCCTCTAAGTTTCCCCTCAAATCATGGACTATTAACTTCGATCATATTTAGGTTTTGTTTTGCAAAAAATTTCTTGAGGTCTTCAGTATATTCCGGCATAGGATCTTGGTCAACTATATGAAACAATTCACGTCCAACACGCGAAAGCATAACCCCCCACAATCTAAACTCAGGGGTATGATCTCGTTCTGGCGTGGGTAATAAAATCCAGTATTTTCCTTGGTGCTGGAATGGCAAAAGGATTGGATTGTTTTGATTCATTAGGGACAAGTTATAGTCGCGCCAAGAGTTATAATCCGAAATAATTAGGCGATACTCATTTATAGTAAAGTTTAGAATTAATTGGACACTTCACACCGGCGAGGTTAGAAACCTCGCCTACCGGGGAAGGGAACATGTCTATTTATTTTTAGGATCCACTATAATATACTAAAGTTTGGACAATATTATGATATTCAAGCTGCCTTGTCGAAAGGCAGCGT
>VXPE01000029.1 GCA_009839745.1 Candidatus Poribacteria bacterium | reverse complement strand
GGTTAAGTTCAAATCAAGATACGGATTTAATAATCCCTGAGTCCGTTCTTATTTTTAAGGTTTTAGGTTTAAGTTTACAATTTTATTCCATAAGAACAAGGAGATGAAACGAATGATGTCTATGAAATGGACATTTTCCTTCTTAACTTTAATGGTAGTGGTTCTCTTGATCGCAGCTCCGGCAGCATTGGCAAATGAGATAAAACTGCGTGTTCATGATGCCAACCGTGCTGGTTCTGGTGATCCAGCCGATGTCAGTTCCGCGGATGGCATCCAAGTGATAGCAGGTGCCAATGCTTCAATAAGGCTTGATGCCGAAGAGCCTCTTGTACCTGGGAGTATTACTGCAGACGATTTTGTGGTTATAGGTGCACAGATCACAGCCGCAGTAGGAACAACAGTAGGAACCAACATTACAGCCAGCGAAGGTAACAAGAGATTTCTTATACCATTAGCAGATCCTGCGGGTGGTGCTGACAACGATCATGATACAGAGATAACTATCATCTTAGTGCCTAAAAAACTTCAATCTGCTAATACAGGAGATTCAGACAGTTCAGGTGTTACACTGAAGTTTAAGTATGTAAACCCTGATAGTAGTGACTCTTCGCCTACAGTAGATGGTCCGAATGACCCAAAAGTCATTTCTATCACGAGAGCGACCGCGATTGGTTCAACCATCGATAGTGCTTTTTTAGAAGAAGTTGTAACCGGTGAGTTCTTGGTAAAAATCGTGCTGACTGAGAAACCCAACGGGAGTCTCGCTGCTGCGAAAGTTGCCGACAGGATAAAGGCACTGAGCGTTTCAGGCGGTAAAGTCACCAATGTGGTCACTGGTGTATCCTTCACAAGAATGCCTACTGATGCATCTGCAGCTGCCATTAGTCCTCCGGAATCTGAGGGAGGCTACGATCACGATGGCACTCCTGCGGATCCCGTTCCCTTAGCCACTGGCAGAGATGATAAGTATTATCCATATCTTGCCACGATTATGCCGGATGGTTCAAAAGATAAAGTGATCATTCGAGTCAAAGACTTTAAGGATCTCGTCAAAACCCAAGGCGAGGGTACTGCTATCCTTGAGCCTGGCATGTATCGGATGCCTTCAGAGAAGGCTGCAATGAATGGGCGGGACAAGCTCGAAGTTAAGGTGAAAAAGGGCCCCGCAGCTGCGAAAGAGGCCGGACTTACAGTTGCGATTCCGAATGATATTATCATTCCAGCAAACGGATATTTGGTTGTTGCCAAAGATGATGGCGACGGCGACGATAACCACGAAAAGAGAACCGACTCCACGGCGGTCGTTTATCCCGGAGATCCAAAGGATGACGACATACTGGTTGGTGATCGACAACCCGCACAACGGATGTACAACGTGATTAAGGCAGGGTTACCTAACTTGGAAACCTTCCTCGCTAACGGTGGCACGATTGTGCTCATAGGTCCAGCAGGTTTAGTTATCAGTGAAATTATGTGGGGTTCGGATGCGTCACTGCCTGAGAGTTTCGAGAGCCAATGGATTGAGATCATGAACCCAGGGGCCCAGGTAAAAACGAAAGATGTGAAGTTAGTTTTCTATGGACCCGGGGCATCAGATCGAGCGGCATTGGCAGCCCTTGACGCAGCTAAGGTGGCAGACACTGTTGGTACTGTGGGGGCTTCTGGATACTGGTCCGTCGCCGGTAAAGGTCAAAGCGGTAGAACAGGTGTTGGCGAAGCTCCTGGCGACATCGTTGCAGTGACACCGACCCAACCACTTATCTCGATGCAGCGCGTTATTGGTGCCACGGGCATGGCAGCGGATGGCACGATGGCGAGCAGCTGGGCTGCCTCTACACCCCCAGGTCAGAACTTCAAGACAAGCGTTGAAGGGACACGCATCGGTTCACCGGGTGCTTCACCTGCTGCGTATCCAGTCGCACCGGCACCGACACCCGAACCCACACCTGCTCCCGTTATTCCGGTTGCTATGTCTGATGACATCAAGATTACTGAAATCATGGTGGACACGGGTAACGGTCGACTCCCACAGTGGATTGAACTCACCAACATGAGTGGTATGGAAAAGAGTCTCGCGGGGTGGTCTGTTGAGATTGAGAACGCCAGTGCGGATGCGGATGTCGTTTCGACTAACGTGAGCATCCACCTCAGCGGCACGCTCGGTGTCGGGGGTGGCACGGATATGGGCGGCACGATGGGGAAATCGCTCCTCTTGGTCGCTTGGGGCGGTCGAAGCTCCAGCAACCTCAGCGTATTAGGCGACCGGCTGATGAACGTCTCTGAGCAATTAAAGCAAAGGGGACGGTATACGCTCCTGAGTCCGATAGGTTTTGTGATCGAACTCCTGCCCCCCCAAACCACAGGCATTGTGCAGTTTGGCGACACGGCAGGCAACCTTGATGCCGCGGAAGCCTGGGAGATCCCAATGGACGAGAACGGTCGGAGTTCGTTGATCCGTCATGAAATGGATGCGGGTATGATGACCATGGGCACAGATGCCAACGGTTGGGTGCTTGCCTCCAGCACAGCACTCGTCGATGGGCCCGCAACGTGGTATGGCAGCGATGAAGACGCTGGAACCCCTGGCTATGATGCGGGTGGACCGCTACCCGTTGAACTCTCACACTTCCGCCCGGCACGCGACAAGGCGACTGGCGCAGTTGTGATTACTTGGGCAACGCAGTCTGAACTCAACAACGCTGGATTCTTCATCAAGCGCAGTAACCAACGCGATGGCGAGTTCAAAG
>VXPE01000028.1 GCA_009839745.1 Candidatus Poribacteria bacterium | reverse complement strand
TTTGTCAACAACTGAAATCCTCTGCGATATAAATCGCTACTGCGTAAGTCCTAAACATATCAAAACCACTTGCCAATCACACCTATAATACGAGGAAAGGAAGTCCATGAAAGGTTGGAAAATCTTTGTTATCTTTACCTGTTTGCTGATGCCTGTTTTCGGAAGTTATCAAAGTGCTAATGCCCAAGAAAATCTCGCACAACAGGCGTATGCGATCTTTGAACAAAACTGTCTCAACTGCCACGGCGAACATGGAGCGTTTACTGAGGAGATCATCATTGACCACACGGCACTCATTGAAACTGGAGCAGTTGTCCCAGGGAAACCG
This sequence comes from Candidatus Poribacteria bacterium, assembly GCA_009839745.1. Classification (NCBI taxonomy): domain Bacteria; phylum Candidatus Poribacteria; species Candidatus Poribacteria bacterium. The sequence goes on along the minus strand of VXPE01000028.1, from coordinate 20,557 downwards.
ATTGAATCCGAGCTCTATAAACGGCTCCTCACAGAGGATGAAGCAAAACGGATGCCGCTGGGTCAACCCGGACTTCCTGCCGCCGCGATTGTAACGATTGGTAACTGGATTCAAGCAGGGGCACCCGATTGGCAGACGCCAGAACGGGATACTGACTTTATCACACCCACGGAAATGCTTGAAACGATTGAGAAGCACCTCAACGCACTGCCCCCCTTTGACCGCACCTTCACACGCTATTTTACACTAACGCCTCTTTATAACGCCGGTGAAAGTCCAGAGGCACTCCACGCCTATCAACGCGCCCTCTCTAAGCTCGTGAATAGTCTCTCTTGGGGACGCGAGGTCATCAGACCACAACCCATTGACCCAGAGGAAACAATCTTCTACATTGATCTCCGAGATTATGAATGGGAGATCGGAACTAACCGATGGACGCTGATTGAACAGATATATCCGTATAGCATTGCGTTCGATGCACCAACACAAACGGGGCTCCGCGAAAAACTGATGGATCTCCGCGAAGCAATGAATTGCGGGGTGCCGTTTGTGGATGTAGATTGGTTCATCGCGACAGCCGCCTTGCCACCCCTCTACCACGACATCTTGGGTATCCCCCAAACCGATCGGGAGTTAGAGGCGCGCCTTGAGGTGAACGTTGTCGAAAATCTTCGGAACGCCGCGGGGAGACGCGTCTGGCGTGCGGGTTTCAATAATTCCGGCGTATCGAATCACAATCGCGTCGTTGAACGTCATACCTCTCGGTATGGCGCGTATTGGAAAAGTTACGACTTCGCTGGAAGCGTCGGGACACAGAATGTCTTTACACATCCGCTCTCCTTCACGCACGATGGGGGTGAGATCATCTTCAACCTTCCCAACGGTTTGCAGGCATATCTGTTGGTAGACGCTGGCGGCAATCGACTGAATGAAGCCCCGATCCAGATCGTCCGAAATCTGGCTGCGAGCGATCCAACCGTCCGCAACGGACTCTCATGTATCGGGTGCCACACCGAAGGGATGAAGGTATTTGAAGATCAGGTGCGGGGTGTTGTTGAACAGAATGCAAATCCCCCCTTTAACAAAGATCGAGTGTTACGACTCTATGCAGAGAAGGCAGAGATGGACGAGTTCTTAGAAGAGGATACCGCTCGTTACCGGCAGGCGCTCGAAAAAACAGGTGATGTCTTCGGTGGCGTTGAGTCCGTTCAACGGTTCCACGAGGCGTTTCAAAGACCGCTTGATGCAGCACATGCGGCCGCCTCGGTAGGGTTAAAAACGACAGATCTACTCCAAAGGGTTCGTGAGAATGCGAGTCTAAAAAACTTAGGTTTGGGAGTGCTAACGGGTGCTAACGGGGGTGTGAAAAGGGATACCTGGACATCGAATTTCGGTGAAATCGTTGCGACGCTGAGTTCTCCTGACAGCACTATCGTTAAGCCTGTTGTTCCGAGAACAGAGCGCATCCCTGGAGAAGCCGTTCATATCCCTGATGCAAACCTTCGCGCTGCAATCGCAGAAACACTCAGCAAAACACCCGGCACTGCAATTACTGTAGAGGAAATGGCAACGTTGATGCACCTTGATATAGATGGAATGGATATTCAGGATTTGGAGGGGCTTCAGTTTGCAGTAAATCTGCAAAGCCTCAATCTGCGCGGGAATCCACTTTCCGATCTATCGCCTCTATCCGGCTTAACAGCACTGAAAGAAGTGAGATTTTCCGGGGAATCCCTGTCCGATTTATCGCCCTTGACAGGTTTGACTAATTTAGAAGTCGTCAGATTTTGGAAAACTTCCATTTCAGACCTTTCGCCCTTGGCAAAGTTAACAAAACTCAGATGGCTACAGTTTGAAAGCAGCCCTATATCTGATTTATCGCCACTCGTAGGACTTACGGGTTTGGAGACGCTGCGAACTTACCGTTCCAGGGATCTTGACCTCTCGCCATTAAAAGGCTTAACTAATTTGGTAAACTTGACCGTTGCGGGCAGTGGCGTATCGGACCTCTCACCCCTATCAGGATTGATTCATTTAGAAATGCTCAATTTAGAGGCCAATCGTCGCATATCAAACATTTCGTCTTTGGCATCTTTGAAAAACCTTAAAGAATTACGTCTCGACACGAATAATGTATCGGACGTATCGCCGCTCGCAGCTTTGGACACCTTAGAGGTGCTGCGACTTGAGCGCAACAATATAGCAGACATATCACCTCTGGATGGGTTACGTGAGAATACGAAAATTTATTGGTTCAGCAATCCAGGTTTTCCTCAAGGCGGTCCCAAAATAGAGGGACCTTGGTTATGGGTGTTGGTGCAGGGAGACGGTTATCAGGATGGCATAGATTTGCTCTCACAAGCGAGTGGCGGTGCTGTAACGGAACTGGCAATCGCGACACACGGTGCAAAAGAGGGAAGTGCTGTAGGAGAAAGTGTATGGACATCACACAAAATCGCCCCTGAAGGAGAAGGGAACATCGGTATGATGTTAAAAACGATCGGTATTGAGAGAAGTTATTTTCACAATACGATTTATGGTTGCATCATCCTAAATTCACCCCGTGAACAGAAGACAACACTATTTACTGGATCAACTGACGACGGCCATCGAGTTTGGTTAAATGGTAAGTTAATTCATGAAAAAATTGATTGGTGGGCGTGGGGTTACGATTACCAATACGTCATCCCTGTCACGCTGAAGCAAGGGACGAATGTCCTGTTAGTCGCGAGCCCAAATGAAGGCGATGGTGAGGCGTGGAAGTGGTGGTCTGTTTTTTTCGGGTTTGCCCCTGAAGCAGAATATACGATAGTATCTCCTGGAACCGGTTTCACGTTTTCAACGGACACTACGAGTGTTCGCGTCGGGGATACTTTTACCGTCCACATCAATGCTGAAAAGGTCACAGATTTATCTGGATGGCAGTTCGATCTCACATTTGACCCTAATGTACTTGAAGCGATTAAAGTGAACGAGGGTGGGTTTCTCAAAAGGGGCGGTGGAACGACCTTCTTTCAGCGGGGCACGATTGATAACGCTGGAGGTAAAATTAAGGGGTTAAGTTCGGCACTGATTTCCAAAAACGGAGGCACCGGTGCAGGTACACTGCTGTCAGTAGTATTCTCTGCAAAGGCAGAAGGCAACAGCCAAATGGGACTGCGTAACTTCCAATTCGGATCTACCACAGGTGAAGTTATTCCTGCTGGCGTGCGTGAGCTTACTATTACTGTAACGTCCGGACCGACTTGGGATGTGAATGCCGATGGACAAGTAAGTATTTTGGATCTGATCCTTGTGGCACAGCATTTAGGTCAAACAGCATCTGCTACCTCTAAAGTTGACGTAAACCGGGACGGCGTCGTCAGCATCTTAGACTTAATTCTCGTGGCACAGCACATGGGTGAATCAACGGGTCCAGCTTCGCCTTCGATGCTTGCTATGGATAGCATAGACCGGTTGAATCCTGCGATGATACAAGCGTGGATAGAGCGTGCGCAAGTTGAAGATGATGGCTCTGTCGCCTTCCGAGGGGGCATTGCTTACCTCCAAAGCCTCCTGACACTCCTTGTTCCTAAAGAGACCGCACTGCTTCCAAACTACCCAAATCCGTTCAATCCAGAGACGTGGATACCGTATCAACTCTCCGAACCTGCGGAGGTTACCTTGCGTATCTATTCAGTAAATGGTATCTTGGTTCGGACCTTGGCATTGGGACATACACCCGCTGGGATTTATCAAAGTCGCAGCCGTGCGGCGTATTGGGATGGCAGAAATGACGTAGGTGAATCCGTTGCGAGCGGCATCTATTTCTATACATTGTCCACGGAGTCCACACGCGACTCCGTTACCGCAGGCGATTTCACCGCAACGCGTAAACTGCTGATACGGAAATAGGATGAGATTAGCCAAGTGGGTCGCATGCCACCTTGAAAATTTCTTGCGTTTCAAGGCGGTTTGTGCTATCCTATAAAACATGACAACTGATTCTCAAGAAGAAAAGCACCGCGTTTACATTGACGCGACGATTCCGAGTTATTCGGATAAAAAAAACCGAAAAGCCTGATGCCTAAGTTTCACTTGACACCGTGCTACATCCTATCCCGGGGGCTCCATTTGACGACATAGTTAGATGGTATCTCCCTCACGAACATGGACGAGGCACGATCCCGATCCCCGAAACGATACACCACAGAACTGAGATACAGCTGCGCTTGCGCACGAGTCATACCGACATAGAAAAGACGACGCTCCTCTTCCAATTCTGTCTCCGTGGTATTCTGCCGCCACATCGGAAAACTCCCCTCCTCCATACCGATGATGAAAACGACCGGAAATTCTGTCCCTTTCGCGGCATGCAAGGTCATTAACGTCAACTGCTCCGTTTTATTGTCGAGTTCGTCAATATTGGTGAGGAGTTTCTGATAGTCCAGAAAGTTGATAAGTCCATGTTCATCACTAATCAACTCGAAGTGAAGGACTGCGTTCATGAACTGAATTCGACGGTGTCGCCAGTCAGCATCTTCCGGGAACTCACGGACGGTGGCACCCTGTAACGTTTCCATAAATTCTCTCGCGTGTGCCGCTTCTGTGGGGTCAAGCGGTAGATTCTCCAGGGGTCCGATGTTGTGTGTCTGGACGAAGCGTTTCGCGACATTTAAGAATGTATCCGTCTCCGTTAAGGTTTCCTCTGAGCGAGCGACATCTTCCGTTTTCGCAAGGATACCGAGCCCAACAAAAGGTAGCAATTCAGGAAGGGATTTCGCCTCGCGTTTATGAGCGTCGATTCTGATGAGTTCTTTAAATATCTCTCGATTGACTCTGACATCCTCCATGGCACTGTGTAAACGCCCGTGTTGAATCTCAAATTTTTCAGCAAGCGCACTCATGCTACAGCGTTGGCGCGGGAAAAGCCGGCGCGCTGTAGCGAGCGTATCGTAATGCGGGGCGGATAAATCCCTTTTCAAATACCTTCTCAGGTCTCGGGCAAGGATGGGATTGTCATATTCCGCTACATTGTGTCCGATCAGAATCCTATTCTGGATAAACCCAAGGAATTCGGGTAACACCATTTCGATGCCCGGTGAGGTCTTGACGGTCTCTGTATCAACCCCATGGATGCGCGTCGCAGACTGCGGAATGTGTCCCCCTGGTGGTCTGACCAAGCGATAATACCGCTCCACTTCATCTCCGATTGCGCTGAGACGGTGCGCAGCGATCTCAACGATTTCTGCCGTTTTCGGATTGAGCCCAGTCGTTTCCAAGTCGTAAACGACCATATCTGTCATGTTTGGGGTTTCAAAACGGTTGACAAGCCGTTGGCAGAGTTTGAGTGCTGTAATGCTATGAATCCCTTCTTCTTCCAGACGAAGCACATCTGGGTTTGCTACGTCCGCTGTGCCGATGAGGAGTGTCCGTGCATCCCGCGCACTTTCTCCAATTTCCTCGAAATTTCCGATAAGCAGGTGTACTCCGTTTTCGTTCGATTTCGGGCTGTTTCCCTCAGGCGGCAACAAGTGGAGTTGCGGGGTGTGATTGAGGTAGGTTTCAAGCGTCTGGTAGATAATGTGCGCCGCACAATACTCGTCAATCCCATGGCTGGCGGTAATCTGGACCGGCTCGCCCAGCGTCAGTGCGCTGTAGAGAACATCCTGGGCAGTTACCAGATTCGGCAGCTCAGTTTGTTTTTCGATGACCTCCAGTTCTTCAGCGCGATACGGCGTCCGAGAGCGTTCCAAAGTATCAAAAAGTTTCAGGATAATTTGATCGACCCGCTCGCCTTCAATCTCGATGGAGAGCCTCTCAAGTTGGGTCCAGAATTCACGGACATTGCGGCGTGTTAAGGGACCGACATCCTCTGGATATGCTTCGATGTTTTTCAAAAGCTCGACAAAAGCGACATCTTCACGTTGCGCGAGCCACCTCAAGCGCACCCATGTTAAGTCGTCGATACAGGTTTCAGGAAAATTGATTGCGGCTTCCAAATCTTGCGGGAGTTGCCACTGGATGAAACGGAGATATGCCAGGATACCTTTGCTATTCCCTTCCGCGAGGGAATGCGTCGGTTGAATGCGCTGGAATGGGATATGTTCCCGTAGCAACTGTTCTTCCAAAACGTTCGCGAGCCTGTGTGTGCGGTAAAAAATAGCAATATCGCGATAGGAATAGTTGCGTTGCGTTACCAAGTTCTGGATGACCTTAATGAGGTTGCATGCTTCCCCCATAGGTGTGTCAAAGGTATAGTGAAAGATGTCGCGCCCTGCGTCTTTGTGGGTTCTGAGCGTGTGCTGTTTCTGTCGTTCTATGTTTCTGGAGATGACCTCTTCTGCGGCACGCAAAATCTTCTCGCTACACCGATAGTGGTCATCCAGAGCGAATTCTTTCGGATGGTAATCGGATTTGAAGTCCTGAATATATGCTGGATTCGAGCCGCGCCAACTATAGATCGCCTGATCTTCATCAGCGACGACCATGAGGTTGTGTTCGGGCGGCGCGCAGAGGAGTCGGAGTAGGTGATACTGCACCCTGTTCACATCGTGGAATTCGTCAACGAGAATATGGGCAATTGTTTGATGATAGTCTTGCTGGACATCTGGGACCTGTTCAAACAATTCGACGGTTTTCACAAGGAGATCGTCGAAATCGAGGGCATCGTATTCCGTAAGTTTGTCTTGATAGCCGCGCAGGACGCTTCGGAGGTTTTCGACGGTTTCTGCGTCATGAATCTCCGTGGTACCTACTGCGTCAACGGGATTCTGTGATTTACATTTCGCATCGCTCAGGATATTACGCAGCAACCATGGCGGATAGTCGTCGGCGTTGAGGTTCAACGCACGAACGCTTTCTGTTAATATCTCATCTTGGAGTTCCTGATCGAAGATGGTGAAGTTTTCGCTTAATCCGATCCGCAGGGCGTGCTTTCGGAGCACTGCAACGCAAAAGGCGTGGAAGGTGCTCACCTTAATGTTGGAACCGTGCGGCTCGCCGATCTCGGTGTTGACGCGTTCCTGCATCTCTTGCGCGGCTTTGTTGGTAAAGGTGATCGCAAGGATGTTCTCCGCTTTGATGCCGTGTTCGCGAATCAGATACGCGATACGGTGGGTGATGACTCTTGTTTTCCCTGTGCCGGGACCTGCAATAACGAGGAATGGACCATTTTTGTGTGTTACGGCTTCTCTCTGTTTTTCATTTAATTCATGAAGAATGTTCATCGGATTTCCCTCCGTCCATTCTATCGGAAATTTTTGTGTTTTTTAGTGTCAGTGTGATATAATATTTATGTGGAAATATAGGGTTCCCGCTATGAATTCCACTATGGTTATTATACCTGATTTGACGCGAAAAAGCAAGGTATTTTCAGCATAAATTAGGGCTATTTTAGGTGTTAAAGAACCGATGTAACGGCACTCCGTGCGTGCCGTTAATATTTTGTGTATAACGATATAAGGCATGTAGTGATGCTTTAGCAGGACTTACGCAGTAATCACGCCTGCTGGGAAAACGTTCCCTGACGAATTGTGTGGGTACTAACTTTAAAATATAATGACACACAGTGTGTCTACTGCTTTGAAGGATAACACTTAAAAATCCCAATGCTTTAGACGAATCAACGGTATGAATGCCTTATGGCATTTCCCGGGGTCCAACCCGCGTTATTCGTGCTTTTTTCGTCAAAAAAGTCTTGACGAACGAGGGTAAAATGTGGTATAATTATATCAGCATCGTGGATAGCATTCTTACCCCAATCAAACCCTGATTGGGTGCTATCCCGCAATCGTAAGAAGGTGTGTGGTGCTGGTGCGAAATCACTCTAAACATTAGGGAATGTGAGAAAACTTTTATCGGTTGATCGTTTTTCAACCTCCCTTGCATTCCCGCCAAAACCGCTCGCGGTAGGGCATACCGAGAGTCTAAACGCTTGTGGAGTCCGTGTAATTCCTCATTTTGAGGGTGTGGACGACGAAGCAAGAATCGCATTGCTTTAGCTATGGGAGTGTCAAATATATGAACGTGTTGAAGAATGCAACCTTTTTAGGGATCGCAATCTTTTTAATTTATACTTGTGGCTGTGAGAAGATTCAGGATATGCGACCTCCCGATCAACCGGAGATGATGGATTCTGCTTCGATTCGGGTGAGCGTTGTGTATCCGGGAGAATGTCTCGGCGATTCTTCTTACTGTGATGTGCTTTTTAACGGTGCACAGAAAGCAAAAACGGAACTCGGTATTGATATAACCGAAATGGAAAGCAGTGCCGAAACGTGGGATATGCGTTTACAGGAAGCCGCTCAGACCTCGGGTTTAGTTATCACTTCAGGCTACCAGATGGCGGCTCCCATCTCACGCGTGGCGCCGGGATTCCCAGAGGTGATATTCGTCATTTTTGATGCCGCAGTGGAGCTCCCCAATGTCGTCTCTTTCACACACAGAGTGAACGAAGGCACGTTTCTGCTTGGAGCGATCGCCGGGCTAAAAACGGAGACTGGAAAGGTTGGCTACCTCGGTGGGGCGGATGTCCCGTTGATACACGAATTTGAAGCCGGCTACGTCGCTGGGGTCAAAGCCGTGAACCCAGACGCAGAGATCGTCAGAGGTTATGTCGCTGATAACGAACAGGGGTTCTACCAACCTGAGGTCGGCGGAACAATCGCCTTAACGCAATATGGGCTCGGTGTTGATGTCATCTACACGATGGCAGATCAGTCGGGGTTCGGCGCGATTGAAGCCGCGAAACTCGCAGAGGGCAGATATGTGATATGGAACTACATTGATATTACAGATCTCGCGCCTGGGGTCGTCCTATCAGGGCTTCGTGTCGGGATCGACGACTCTGTATATAACGTTATCCAAGCGTTCGCTGCTGGCGATTTAATGGCAGGAGTTCGCTCTCTCGGTCTCGCTGAGGGCAATGTCGGTTATCTGCTCGGTGAAGGCAACAAGGATCTGCTTTCTGAGGAACTCCTCGAAAAAGTCGAGGCACTGAAAGCCGGCATCATCGCTGGTGAGATTACGGTACCGACGATGCCGTAACCTTAAGATACATAGGATTTATGGATTTCCCCTTAAAGTCCCCCTGATAAGGGGGATTTAGGGGGTTAATTCACGGCTTGGTATCGGTATTGATGGGCGGTTCATCGTTGTTCAAGAACCGTTCAATCGTGTTTATCGTTGCCGGGCTTGTGCGGAAATCGGCAACCCACGGTTCACGGAAATATGCCTGCTTGTCACGCGGGAGCGCGGAGATTACTTCGGGAGGCGTCTTCAACCGATGCCAGTGGGTCGCGAGATGGGCATAGGCGTTTAGCACTGCGACGCGCGGTGCCTCTCTTTGCCACACAGGCCCCGCATGACATAGGTTCTCGGTAAAGAAGATCGCACTGCCTGCTGGACAGTCATACGACATCAGGAACGGACTCCGTTTCCCTGCCTCTAATGACATGTGATCTGCATGCATCGGGAAGTTAGACTTATGACTGCCCGCGATGAAGTGTGTCGCACCGTCCTTTTGGGTGACATCTGTGAGTTCAAAGACGACGCGCACCATGCCTGCGTGAATCCGTCCATTATTGAAGCGGTACCCGAAAATAGGATCGCCTTGTTGCGGTCCACCACCGTGGAGCCCGCCGTGTTCCTGTCCCTTTTCACGCCAGACGGAGGAACAGTTCTCTAATCGAACGTCAGGTCCGATGATTTCGTGCAAGACATCGAGCACTTTGGGATGGTCGATCAGGACACTCGCAGGACCACCTGGGACAGCACGGTGTTCTGGTGATAGGGATTCTGGATCGTGATGTATCCGTTCAATCTGCTCAACGATTGCATCTACTTCGTCGCGTTCAAGAATCGCGGGACGGACGAGAAATCCGCTCAAGTCGAATCGAAATTTTTCTTCGTCGGTCATCGGTTTTGTGTCTCCTTTCATTTTACGGCGTTAGCGTTTTATTTTTTTCTGTGAAATGCCTGAACAGCGTCAACGAGTTTATCCGCACCGAACCGCACGACATCCGTTGCAGGTAATCCTGTCTCTGCCTCCGCTTGACGAACTGCCTCATGTGCTTCAGCGTCAGATAAATCAAAACAATTCAGTGCCAATCCGATCACTTTGGCGGGCTTTATCGGTGCCGCCATTGCTTCATACTGTGCTATCATCTCAGGAACCGAGGGCAACGGCACTGTATACCGAGCAACCGTATCCCGCGAGGGTTGATGACAGAATATCATCGCATCGGGGAGGCTCCCGTGGAGCAGGCTTAACGTTACACCGGAATATCCCGGATGAACGAGTGAACCCTGTCCTTCAACGATAAGCAGTGAGTGATCTTTCGCACCCTCAAGCACAATCTGCTCGGCTGCGCCGGCGGTGAAATCAGAGACAACGGCATCGATCGCAATACCCCAGCCCCATACCATGATCCCGTTTTGACCGGTTGGACAGAATTCGGCATCCAAACCGCGCCCGCGTGCCGCACGTGTAACCTCTATGCCGGATAGCATTTTACCGACGCGGCAATCTGAACCCACAGTGAGAATCACTGTAGCATCGACAGCATCGGCTTTACACGTCGCGACGGGTAAGTTGGCAGGGGGTTTCCGAGCATCCCATAACACGACATCGTGTGCTGCGGCGAGTTCTACAAGTTCTGGGTCCTCACTTAGGAATTGGTGCAAGCCACTCATGACGTGGAGTCGATTGTGTATTGCTTCGCGAAGGATTGCGCGCCAAGCATGAGGGAGTTCACCGCCGGGTGGCGCGATACCGATCGCCAGCAGTGTCGGCTCAAATTGCATCGCCTCGGCGAGATCCCGGACAATCGGTATACCTTCTCCGATCTCGATAATTTCGCTGGTATCTCGTCCCGCGTTTTCACTGTCGATAACTGCGACGACGTTCTCAGAAAGATAGCGGACTAAGACCGTAGCGGTTTTCGATTCGAGGATGCCGAACGAACCCTCAGCAAGAATCGCGATTCTCTGTGATTTCGGTTGTAATTGCTTTAGCATTTTTTTATCCGTCGTTTCGGGTATGAAAGGAATACTTAAAAATTAGCACAAATCGAAATCAATTTCAAAACTAATAATCAAAAACTGCCAACTTCTAAAGAAATTGACGGAGATACCTACCACCGAGCGCGAAGCCGTCTAACCCCGGGGCACCGCGATCCTCGTTCTCTACACAGAGCACATAGTCGTAACCCGATTCCTGCAACGCACCGGTAATCGTTCCCCAATTCAATTGCCCGCGTCCCGGCACACGGTATTGCCACCACCAGTTCCCGATGATGCCTTGTCGGAACTTCATCTGCGGACTGATTTCACAGTCCTTCACGTCGGCGTAATACCACTTGCCGTTGAACATGCGGATTGCGTCCTCGGCGGGTAGGATACCCATCCAGAGCCAATGCGACGGGTCGCAGGAGAGTCCGAGCGAATCTGAAGGAATCGCGTCGAGAATCCGTTCCCACATTTCAGGATTACAGGCGATGTTGCCCATACGGACGGCGCAATCCAGCGCGAGCTGCACACCTTTATCTTCGGCGAAGCGGACGACCGGTGTCCACATCTCTTTAAATCGTCCGACGAGTTCAACCGACCTGTCGCCAGGGTTACCCGGTTCCGAAGAGAACTGTCCATAGAAATGCCAACTCACGGGACTGCCGGCGTAGGTCACGACCACGGGGGCACCAAGGATGTGTGTGGCTTCGATTGCCTGCATCAGGGCATCGCGCGCCTTCTCCCGTGTTTCTCGATCGTCGGCAAGCAGGTTACAATGCGCTGTGAGGGCTGCGAGGTAGATGCCGTGGGTATCCAAAATTTCCTTGACCGCTTCGCCACCAGATTGTATAATGTCGCTCGGTTCGACAACGCCGGTGGCGTTCGGGCGAATGGCGTCAAATCCGTTGGCTTTTGCCCATGCTGCACATTCCGCAAGGCTCCAACCGCCGTTGCCCGCGCTCGTGCTGAAACTTAGATCCATAGTCTTTTCCTTTTTTATTCGGGGACATAATGCAAATTCTATGTGAAGGCAATATTACTGAAAAACTGTTTACACTCTATAATCAATTGCTCGCGCAACACGGGAACCGTAAATGGTGGCCCGCAGACACTCCGTTTGAAGTGGCACTCGGTGCGATTCTAACACAAGCGACTTCATGGCGCAACGTCGAAAAAGCGATGGACAATCTCAAAGATGTCGGGGCTTTTACGCCTGAGGAGATAGCATCTATCAGCCAATCCGCGTTGGAGCAACTCATCCGACCCTCACGCTATTTTCGGATGAAGGCGCAAAAAGTGCGGGCATTGGTCGACCATATCGCAGATCGTCCCATGCACGTGATGTTTACGCAAGATGTCCCTGAGTTGCGGGAAGAACTGCTCTCCATCTACGGTGTCGGTCCCGAAACGGCGGATACAATAATTCTCTACGCTGCTGGTAAACCGAGTTTTGTGGTTGATTCCTATACCTATAGACTCTTTTCGCGGTTGGGATGGGTTACAGGGAGATATAACTATGACAAACTTCGTGCCCTGTTTATGGATAACCTTCCGCACGATGTTGACCTATTCAACGAATACCATGCGCTGATTGTGAGTCACGGTGCCAGAATCTGCCACAAGAAAACACCGAATTGTCAGGAGTGTCGTTTACAGACCTCGTGTGCATATTACCGGTCGTCTGGATAAGGATATGAGGCGAGTACCGAGTAAAACACCGAGGGAGAGCAGTTTGGGATTCCAATAAAGTAGATTCGCGGAAGTTTGAAAATGGAAACGTAGGTTGGGTTGAAACGAAGTTGAAACCCAACTTCATAACTGAAGTTTTTCAAAGAAATCTGCTTCTTTCAAAATTGGGATATCCAGTTCTACGGCTTTGGTGTATTTGCTGCCGGCACCTTCCCCAGCGATGAGGTAATCCGTCTTACGGGTTACGCTCGATGTAACCCTACCACCCCGACGCTTAATCTCGTTCGATGCTTCGCCACGCGTCATCCCTTCAAGACTCCCCGTGACAACGAATGTCTTTCCATCAAAGAAGCCATCTGCCACGAGGCTCACTTCCGTGTGGTGAGACGCTGCCGCTACCGTGAAACAGTGCAAGCCTGCCGCTCGTAGTTTATCCAGCAACGGCTGATTCTGTGAGAAGAATTTGAAAACGCTTTTCGCTATCTGCGGACCGATACCTTTTACCGATTCAATCTCCTCCTGTGTTGCTGCGCTAAGTGCGTCTAAGGATAGGAACTGTTCAATGAGCAGTTCCGCGACAGTCTCACCGACATGAAAAATACCGAGTCCGAAAAGGAGTTTTTCTGCCGGGACCGCCTTGCTCTGTTCAATCCGGCGGACAAGGTTGCCAGCGGACGGGCGACCCATCCGCTCCAGTTTACTTAACGGTTTTACCTCCAGCGCATAAAGATCGGCAACATCGCGAACCAGTTCTGTATCCACCAGTTGGTCAATAGTAGCAGGACCGAGACCTTCGATCTGGAGGGCGTTACGTGAAGCAAAATGCGCAATTCGGCGTTTCAGTTGTGCGACACATGCCACATTCACACACCGAACCGCAACTTCTTCCCCCGTGCGTTGGACGCGGGTATTGCATACCGGACACCGAACCGGAAATTCAAAAGGATCTGCGCGATCTGTTTGGTCGGCTGTTAGGACCTCAACAACTTTGGGGATAACATCTCCTGCACGCTCAAGCACAATCCGATCGCCGATACGAATGTCTTTCGTTTGGATCTCTTGCGCGTTGTGTAAGGTGGCGTTTGTAATTGTCGCGCCAGCAAGGATTACGGGTTTTAAGATCGCCACCGGTGTTAGGACACCCGTGCGTCCAACCTGCACATCTATCTCTTCGATGGTCGTGATGGCTTGCTGCGCGTTGAATTTATAGGCGACTGCCCACCGCGGGTATTTGGAGGTTGTCCCAAGTTCACGCTGTTGGGAGAAATTGTTAACCTTTACAACGATTCCATCGGTCTCGTAAGGGAGTTCATGGCGTGCTTCTACCCAGCGTTCGTAGTAGTCTTGAACGGCTTCAATCGATTTATGGGGGGTGGTGTGTGGATTACATTTGAGTCCCCAAGCCTTCATATTTTCGAGGGACTCTATATGGGTCGGGAATTCGGTTCCCTCGGCGTAATTGAGGGTATACACGAAAATATCTAACGGACGGGATGCCGTAATGGAAGCGTCTAACAGTCTCAGGGAACCGGCGGCGGCGTTCCGAGGGTTCGCAAACGGCAATTCGCCTTCTACTTCCCGTTGGGCGTTAATCTCATCGAGACAATTTTTCGGCAGGAAGACTTCACCGCGGACTTCTAACACCGGTGGCACGGCTATTTCCGTTTCAACAGGTATCCGCAATGGCACAGAACGGATGGTTCGTAAGTTATCAGTTACGTCTTCGCCGTATTCGCCATCTCCGCGTGTGAGCCCTTGTGTGAATACGCCGTTCTCGTAGATGAGTGAAATCCCTAACCCATCGATTTTGAGTTCTGTGACGTATTCGACAGGTGCCCCTTCTAACAACCTGTCGATGCGTTCAGCGAATTCCCGCAGCTCGTTTTCATCGTAACTGTTATTCAGACTCAGCATAGGGTTACGGTGTTGCAGACGGGTGCCTAATACAGCACCACCCCCAACCCGTTGCGTCGGCGAATCTGGCGGGATAGGAACATCAGTCGCTGCTTCGAGTGCCTCAAGTTCCTTCATGAGCGCGTCGAAATCCGCGTCAGAAATTTCTGGCAGGTTTTCGATGTAGTATTTATGCTCGTGGTAACGTATTAACGCTCTCAGTTCATCGATCTCTGTTCGCATAGCACCATATCCAGTTTTAGAAGGGAGGCTCTGAAAAATTTAACAACCTTGACCGGTCGCAAATACAACTATTTGCGTCACTGCGTATGTGCTGATAAATCACCTGCGATCGTTAATCGTCTCTGACGTGTAAAGGTGCGTGGACGTGTGAACCCTTCGCCTGTCGGTCCCGCGATGGTCATCGCGAGGTAGCCTTCGCCTTCTAATCCGCAAGACGCGTAAGAGGGGGCGTTTATGACTGTAACACTACAGTCTATCGCTTTTGTAAACTGCGTGATGCGTTTGGTGTTATTTGTGTGGAGCACGCCAGTATGTCCACGTCCGCCTTCTGCTCTGACTGCGCCTGTCAATGCCTCATCGAAATCGCGACAACGGACGACGGGAAGAATCGGCATCAGGTATTCGTTCATAACGAACCCATGATCCGCTGAAACTTCAACAACGATCGCGACTGTCTCCGCAGGGGCTGTGATACCCGCTGCGTTTAAGATCGTCAGTGCATCTTTACCGATGTATTCCTTGTTGGATTCCTCTTTTTCCGTGACAACCGCCTCTAATGCCTGAAGTTCGCTTGCACTGAGTAGATGCCCACCGTTCTGCGTTAACTCCCGAACCGTCTCGTTTGCTACGGAATCGATAACAAACAGTGCTTTTTCGCCGATACAGAGCAGGTTGTTGTCAAAACTCGTGCCTGCAATGACATGTTTCGCTGCCTGCTGAATATCCGCTGTTTCATCAACAATCGCAGGCGGATTGCCAGGTCCAGCAGCGATCGTCTTTTTACCGCTTGAGAGCGCGGTCCGCACGACGGACGCCCCCCCCGTCGCAACGAGCATCGCGATCTCAGGGTGCTCCATGATCTCTTTCGCCGTTCGCAGACTGGCATTCGCAACCGATGTCAGTAAGTTGGGGGGACCCCCTGCGTTGACGATTGCTTCGTTGATGACGTGCATCGTTTCTTCAGTGCAGTCGCGTGCGTTTGGATGCGGACTGAACACGACAGCGTTCCCCGCTGACAGCATTATAATCGCGTGGTTAATCACCGTCGATGTTGGATTGGTGGTAGGGGTAATCGAGTTAATGACACCGAAAGGGACATATTCGATGAGAAGTGTTCCAGAATCACCCGATACCGCCTCGGAGATCAGATCCTCCACTCCCGGTGAGAGTGTTACGGCACCTTCATTCTTCATCACCTTATGTGCCGCATTCCCCATATTTGTGTCTTGGACTGCCAAATCTGCGAGACGTTTCGCGTTGGCAAGTGATACTTCTTTGATCGCTTCAATGATTTCGCGTCTTTTTGCGAACCCAAGTGTGACCAGTGCCGTTTGTGCTGTTTTTGCGGCTGCAATAGCCTCTGCTACTGTTCCAAAAACGCCTGCCCGCGCGGAGGAACTCACCCCCACGGGCGTAACGGGTTGTCTTGCTACTGTTTTGTCTTGTTGAAGTGTCCTTAATACTTGGGAGACAATCTCTTCAATCTGTTTTTCGTCAATTTGTGCCATTCAGCCCTCCAATACCTCGTTGTGCACGGCACCAACGGGAACACGTACTGAAACCGCTAACGGATCCAGACGATAGATATAGAACCTATAGCGGTGCGACGTGCTCTCTGCTAAAGCGGTGTAGGGTTGAGGTCCGAAAGCCATCCCTCACCCTACGAGGTTTCCGATCTATTTGCTACTCTTGGCAGAAGAATTCCCGCCGAGAATGCCTTCCACATCTGAATGTGGGCGAGGGATGACGTGCACCGACACTAATTCGCCGACTGCTTTCGCCGCTTCTGCGCCGGCATCTGTCGCGGCTTGCACCGCACCGACATCTCCGCGGACCAAAACAGTGACGAAACCGCCCCCTACCTGTTCTTTTCCAACCAGTTTGACATTTGCGGCTTTCACCATGGTGTCGGCGGCTTCGACCGCACCGACGAGCCCACGTGTTTCAACCATTCCTAATGCTTCATTGCTCATGTAATTAAGCTCCTTATCTATGAAAAATAGAATGTGAGGCACCGTGCAGCGCACACCGAGGTCTGTTTGCAAAAGGCTATAATCTCGGGACGTGCAGCGTCCCCTTAATCAAATATGCTCCTTAATAATGATACTACAAAATCCGCATTTCTGCAAGTCAAATTTTTGATAGAATCAGAATACACGAGTCGGTTTAATCCTGTCTGTTTTTCAATTTTCTCTTGACTTTTAATCGGAAATCTGCTAAAATATATTTAAAGTATTGACGCGAGTCGATCAGAACTTTTTTAAACGGAATCTGAAGCACTGCATTGTCCTGTCCCGTGAAGGGTGGTTGCGTGGGTGCGGACGCATTAAATTTCGGAGAAACTTGAGACGAAAAATTCTACTAAATAGTCAACGAAGGAGAAATCATTTTGAACAAGATTTTGGAGGCGAAGCAGGCAGCCGCGGTCCGAAAAATTCTGTCTGGTGTGCCAGAAGCCTCAACGTATGCCCCAGTAACGGATTCCTTAAACAGAGCGGCAGAGTTGGGTGAAGATCAGATTACAGCCGTGCTTACCAGTTTTAGCTCGATGCCACAATCGACAACCGTTTTCGCGAATCCGGCGCTGCACAAAGTTGCGGTTGACTGTGCTGGCACCCAGATAACATTGAACATTCGCAGTTTTGCTATTCGGGGGATTGTCTCTGAAAGTGAGATCGTCGCGGGTCAGATCAGTCCCGCAGGGGTTATCTTTGCCGGACTTTTCGGTAGAAGACCTGAAACGGATGCAACGGGGCTTGATGAAGAGGCACTGCTGTCAGAATTAATAGATAAGAAATTTTATAACTTTACCACGACTCGCAGAGAGAGCCTAACGGGTAAACAACGCCTCATCAATCAGGTCGCAGAATTTGTTAAAGCCTTCCCAGAGACAGGTCCCGAAGCTGCCATTCAACATTTCTCAACACTCCGTAAACTCAGTCATCCAAATCAGAAAGGGATTAACAGCACACGGCATCCCGGTGCACTCCTGCTTGAACTGATCGGGACACACATGGAGAATGTCGCCATCGGGACGATTTCTGTGTATATGCGCCATCAACTCCGCGAGAACAACGCACTGCATCCGCAAGTCCTCGCAATGCGTGCTACTGATCTCATCTCCGATCACCAGAAGCGTGAAAAAACTGCTTTCCAAACCTGCTATAGTCTCCTTTTAGGGCGAGAAGCCAGTGCGGTTGAAGCGAATATCTTGGAACGGATGGGGATCATACAGGCACACCACGGTTCCGCAGGTTCCAACGTCGTCGCACGGTATCTTGCAACCTTGCACACCGGCGCAGTCTCCGACTTTTTTGTCGCATCGCAGATGACGTTAGATGGCGACCGGCACTTCGGGGCGATTCACGACATGACAGCGTTCATTAATCAAATTGAACCGCTTGATACTGAAACCCGAGAGGACGCAATCCAACAACGGATGCTGTCCGCATTGCCGACCTTTGGACACCCCGAAATCGCTGCAGCTGGACGCTCCGATGAAATCCAGCAAGACCCCAGACCTGCTATCTATTTCAATCCTTTCTTAGAAGCCGTTGACAATGGCGACATTCAACTCAACGATCAGCAGAAAAAACGGTTGGGGATTACGCAGCGCATTTACCAACTCGCTTTCGTCGAAGGCTTTGTTCGTCCCGGACGTGAGAACGAACCGCCCCTCCGTTTAACGCCGAATACCGATTTCGGTGGATGGGCAGTCCAAGAAGGATTGGATATCTATGAGAGCGACAGAACCCTATTGACCTACATCTTCCGCGGTTTTGGGTGGATAATGGATGCCCGCGAGCAGCTCCAGTTGCGGATTATCCGTCCCGTTATCCCACCGCACCCAGATGTGATTCCGGGACCGACTGACGATATGACCATTGCAAACGAAGTCGTCGCATTACACAACCGGATGGCAAGCCCGATTGCCTTTTAGTTTTTGGAGAGAATACCCGTGATTGAATTTGAGCAATTAACAGTCCCGACAGAAGGTGAAAGAATCGGGATCGATAATGGACAGCTCGTCGTGCCGAATAAGCCGATTATCCCTGTCATTGAAGGCGATGGCATCGGACGAGACATCATGAAGGTTACGCGCCGGGTTGTGAATGCGGCTGTCCAGACGGCATATAACGGTGAAAACGAGATCGTTTGGTTTGATGTCTACGCCGGCGAAAACGCCATGGCGAAATACAACGAATGGCTCCCGCAGGATACTTTCGACGCAATTGAATACTTTCGTGTTGCCCTGAAGGGACCCCTCACAACGCCTGTCGGAGGTGGATTCCGCAGTCTAAACGTGACGCTCCGTCAGGTCCTCGAACTCTACGCATGTGTCCGTCCCGTCCGCTACTTCCAAGGTGTCCCCGCCCCTGTAACCCATCCCGAAAAGATGAATGTCGTTATCTTCCGTGAAAACACCGAGGATGTTTATGCCGGTATCGAGTGGGAACAAGGCACACCAGAGGTGAAAAAGGTTATCGAACTCCTCCGCACTGAAATGGAGGTAGACATTCGCGAGGATTCTGGGATCGGCGTGAAACCGATCAGCATCTTCGGCACGAAACGCTTGGCACGGATGGCGATCCAGTACGCAATTGACCACGGTAGACGTAGCGTTACCTTTGTTCACAAAGGCAACATCATGAAGTTTACCGAAGGTGCGTTCTGTGCGTGGGGCTACGAACTTGCCAAAGAGGAATTCCCCGAGCAGACGATTACAGAGGATGAACTCTATAGCGATTACGATGGTGAGTGTCCAGAAGGCAAAATTATCGTCAATGACCGAATTGCTGACAGTATGTTGCAGCAGATTTTGACGCGCACCGATGAATACGACGTGATTGTCACCCCGAATTTGAATGGAGATTATCTCTCAGATGCCGCGGCGGCACAGGTCGGTGGTATCGGTATGGCACCCGGTGGTAACCTCAGCGATGAAGTCGCACTGTTTGAGGCGACGCACGGCACTGCCCCGAAATATACCGATCAGGATGTCGTCAATCCAGGGTCCCTGATCCTCTCCGCCGTCATGATGTTGGAGCATCTCGGTTGGCAAGAAGCCGCCGACCTGATTATTTCGGGACTTGAGAAGACCATCCTCCAGAAAAAAGTGACCTACGATCTGGAGCGTCTCATGGAAGGCGCGACGAAGGTCCGCACCTCGGAGTTCGGCGCATCGATTGTCGAAAACTTCCAATAGAAACCCTTTCCATCAGAGAACGGGGTATACATCATGATTACCGAACTCAGCGCGCAAAATTTTAAATCGTGGAAAGATACAGGTAACAGACAGATAGCACCCTTGACAGGATTCTTCGGTGCGAATAGTTCTGGCAAAACGAGTCTTCTGCAAACACTCCTCATGCTAAAGCAGACCGTGGAGCGTCCCCCGGATTGGAACGAAGTGATTGATTTTGGGCATGATAATTCCCTCGTTAATTTGGGAAGTTTTGATGACCTCATCTACGGACACAGACGAGACAATCCACTCCGAATCTCAATATCGTGGAAGTTTTCCGAAAGATTAAACCTGCCGGATGTAGATGAAGCGGATATCCTTTCTTTTGAGCTCGCTATCAATAATGTAGAGAATTCAACTTCTGAACCGAGTTTCAGTTATAGGGTAGATGGACAAAACTTTGACGTAGTGTGGCGCGCTCGAAATATATGTGAGGTTTCCACACCTAGGTAGTGTTTACATTTTCTTAGCAGTTATGAGTATAGTAGCGAAATAGAC